>NZ_JAHXBG010000002.1:600000-764895 GCF_020103725.1 Hyalangium gracile
CGCGCACCGGCCGGTGGGAGTGGGATCTGGCCCAGATCGAGGCGCGAGAGATCCCCAGCGACGTGGCCGGGCTGATGGCCGAGGAGCTGCGGCGCCTGCCTCCGGAGACGGGGGAGCTGCTGCAGCTGGCGGCCTGCCTGGGGGTGGTGTTCAGCTTCAGGGATCTCGTCGTGGTCCACGGCCAGCCAGCACAGGAGACGGCCCGGAGGCTCTGGAGCGCGGTCGAGCGAGGCTTCGTGCTGCCGCTCCACAAGGACTACATGCTGCTGGATCCCCAGGGTGGCATCCCGCTGCCGGCGGATCTCGAGGTGTCCTTCCGCTTCCTGCACGATCGGGTCCGCCAGGCGGCCTATGCCCTGCTGCCCACGGGCTCGCGGGCGGCTCACCACATCCACGTGGGCCTGCGGCTGATCGAGGAGGCCCGTGCCACGGGCACCCTGGAGGAGCGCGCCTTCGTCGTCCTCCCGCACCTCGCGTACGACCCGGACCGGGTGGGCCCCGCGGCGCTCCGGCTCGAGCTGGCCGACCTCCACCTGCGGACGGGGCGCCGCGCGAAGGCCTCGGGCGCGTACCGCACCGCCTGCGAGCTCTTCCGCACCGGCAGCGCGCTGCTGAACCCGTCCGCCTGGGAGCGTGAGTATGACCGGGCCTTCACGCTCCAGCTGGAGCTGGCCGAGTCCAGCTACCTGGCCGGTGAGTTCGACGCGGCCTCGCAGGGCTTCGCCACGCTGCTCTCGCAGGCCCGCAGCGCGGCCCAGAAGGCGAGCGTCCATGCGATGCAGGCGACGCTGAGCTCCCTCAACAGCCAGCACCAGGAGGCGATCCAGCTCGGCATCGCGGGCCTGCGCCTGCTGGGAGTGGACATACCGGCCACGGTGGATCTGGCGGCGCTCGGCGCGGAGCTGGGCGCCGTGGCGGAGGGGCTGGCGGGCCGCAAGCCGTCGGACCTGCTCGAGCTGCCGCGGATGAGGGATCCGAACGCGGAGCTGTCCATCCACCTGCTGGCCAGCATCGCGGCGTCGGCGTACATGGTGGACCAGAGCCTCTTCGCGCTGCTGGTGCTGCGGATCGTCCGGCTCTCGCTGGAGCATGGCAACAGCCGCTTCTCGGCGTTCGGCTACGTCATCTACGGCGTCCTCCTGGCGTCGGCGCTGGATGAGCCCGCGACGGGCCGGGAGTTCGGCCAGCTCGCCGTCGAGCTGTCCGCGCGCTTCCGGGATCCCATGCTGCACGCCCGCGTCCGCTACCTCCGGGCGGGGCTGATCGATCACTGGACGCAGAGCGCGCGCTCCGGCGTCGCCGAGCTCACCGAGGCGTACAAGGGGCTGATGGAGAGCGGCGACTGGATCTACGCCGGGCACTGCCTGATCGTGCGGCTGTGGCGGCGCGTGGCGGTGGGAGATCCCCTGCTGGAGATCCTGGCGGAGAACCGCCGCTTCATCGACTTCCTCGAGACGAAGAAGGACCCGGACTCGCTGCAGATGTTCCTGGGCATGCACCGGACGCTGCTGGCGCTCACGGGAGTGGAGGATCCCGCGTCCCCGCCGCCCCCCAGCGGGACGTCGAACACGGCGCTGGCGTACCTGAAGCTGGCCTCGGCCGAGCGGAACTACCTGCTGAGACAGCCGGCCGAGGCGCTGGGCCAGGCCGCGGAGGTGGTGCCGCTCCTGCCGTTCATCTCCGGCCTCTTCCACGTGGCCACGCACGCCTTCTACCACGCGCTGAGCGCGGCCGCGGTGTACGCCGACGCGAGCGAAGAGCGGCGCAAGGAGCTGCTGCAGGTGATGGAGCAGCACCGCGCCGCGCTGGAGAAGTACGCGCACCGCTGTCCGGAGAACTTCGCGCCCTATCACCTGCTGGTGAGCGCGGAGCTCCACCGGGTGCAGCAACGGGAGCCGGAGGCGATCGCCGAGTACGAGCGCGCGATCGCGGCGGCGCGCTCCAGCGGGTTCGTGGGGGTGGAGGCCATCGCCTGCGAGCAGGCCTTCCGCGCACTGGCGACGAAGGGGCGCCGGCTGCTCTCCTCGGCGTACCTGCTCGAGGCGCTCTACGCCTACGAGCGCTGGGGAGCCAGCACCAAGGCCCGGCTCCTGGCCGTCGAGCAGTCCAACCTGCTGCTCTCCCACGGCAGCGCCCTGCGGCACTGGGATGGGAAGCCTCGGAGCTCGACGACCACGGCGACGCTGCAGACGGAGCGCGGAGCCTCCACGCACCCGTCCAGCTCCGAGTCGATCTCCTCGTCCTTCGACATCACCTCGGCGATGAAGGCGTCCCAGGCGATCTCGAGCGAGATCCTCTTCCCCCAGCTGGTGGCCAACCTCATCCACGTCGTCATGGAGAGCGCGGGGGCGCAGCGCGGCGCGCTGGTGCTGCGGCGAGGCCAGGAGTTCTTCGTCGAGGCCAAGGGCGAGGTCGGCCACCGGAGCGCCGAGGCGGAGACGGCCCAGCCGCTGGCGGAGAGCGCTGGACTCTGCCACGCGATCGTCACCCAGGTGCTGCAGAGCGGGACGCACCTGATGCTGGACGACGCGTCCGCGATGGAGGCCTGGCGCAAGGATCCGTACGTCTCCGGGAACAAGATCCGCTCGGTGCTCTGCGCGCCCATCCGGCACCGGGGGCAGGTGCTGGGGCTGTTCTACCTGGAGAACAACCTGACGCCGGGCGCCTTCAACACCAGCCGGCTCAAGGTGCTGGGGATGCTGACGAGCCAGGCGGCCATCTCCATCGAGAACGCGGAGCTGTACCGGCGGCTCGAGGACTACAGCCACACCCTGGAGGATCGGGTGGCGGACCGCACGGCCGAGCTGCACAGCAAGAACGCGGAGCTGCAGCGGGCGCTGGAGACGCTCAAGACGATGCATGCGCAGATCGTCACGCAGGAGAAGCTGGCCTCGCTGGGAGCGCTCACCGCCGGCATCGCGCACGAGCTGAAGAACCCGCTGAACTTCGTGAGCAACTTCGCGGCGCTCTCGAACGAACGGGTGAAGGAGCTCCGGGAGATGAAGCCCGGCGCGCGGCTCGCGCCGCCCGCGCAGGTACAGGAGATGGAGGACATCCTGGAGGAGCTGGAGCTGAACACGCGGAAGATCCGCGAGCACGGGCAGCGGGCCGTCAGCATCATCGACGGGATGCTGCAGCACGCGCGGGGCAAGCGGGGCGACAAGCGGGCCACCAACGTGAACCAGCTCGTGGAGGAGGCGGTGCGCCTGGTGCACCATGGGCTGAAGGCGAAGAGCACCCGCCGCAACGTGATCATCGAGACGGCCTTCGACGCCACGCTGCCGGACGTGCAGCTGGTGTCGGACGACATCCGCCGGGTGGTGCTGAACCTGGTGGACAACGCCTGCTACTCGGCGAGCGAGAAGGCCCAGCAGTCCGGCAGCACGGAGGAGGCCCGGGTGAAGGTGTCCACGCGGTGGACGGGCAAGGAGGTGGAGATCCGCGTCCGGGACAACGGCAAGGGAATCCCCGCCGCGCTGCGAGAGAAGCTCTTCACGCCCTTCTTCACCACCAAGCCGACGGGAGAAGGCACGGGGCTGGGCCTGTCCATCAGCCACGAGATCGTCGTGGTGTCGCTGGGAGGCAGGCTCTCGGTGGAGTCCGAGGAGGGCAAGTACGCGGAGTTCATCGTCGTACTGCCCGGCGGAGGCCAGCGGGCGGGTCCTCCCGTCTGAACCGCGGAGGAGATCCGGCAGGTCCTCCATCACGAGGGCGATCCGGAGCCGTTCCAGGGGTGGACTCGAGGACCCGTCTCTCGCTCGTCAACGCCCTCTACTTCAAGGCCACCTGGGCCGCGTCGTGGACCCGAGCCCCTGACGGACCCAACCGCGCTCGGGGCACGATGAGCTCTGCGGTGCTCACCTTGCGGCCGCATGCCGCGAGGAGAGCGCCCGACAGCACGAGCAGAAACGAGTGGGGACGCGATGGTTTCACGATCATCCGCGACGGGACAGGAGGTGGCTGGCGGGGACTACATGCGACCGCCCTTCTTGGGGAGCGGCGGAGGGGGCCTCTCCGCGGCGAGGCTCAGCTCATGTCTTCATCGAAGCCAGGCTCCTTGGGGTACGCGCAGGGAACATCCCCTGGACACGACCGGCGTCCCGGCCCTCTCGAGCAATTCGCATGCCTGTCACCGGCTGCTCTGAAGCCCCTGCCCGCCCGTGGGAAACCGTGGCAAGACGCAAGGCCTCCCAGGCGAGCGGTGGCCTCTCCAGTGTTGAGTCGTCGAGTTCTCTCTTCTCTTTCCACACAGCGCCCCCCTCCAGGCGTAGCGTACGCAGGGTTCCAGCCAGTCCCGGCCTTGGAGGAGAGAGCGCGGTATGAGCCTTCGAAGTCTGCTCAGCGTGGTTGCGGGAGCCATCCTGCTCCTGGCCCTCACGATCTCCGCGGCCCTGGTCACCATCACCAGTCGGATGGAGCGGGACAGCCAGCATCTCTGGCATGCCGTGGAGAGCGTGCGCGCGGCGGAAGAGGCCGAGATCGCACTCCTGCTCCACAACCGAGAGCACCGGCTGCTGGGCCTCACCGGCGATGAGAACCACGCCACCACCATGCAGGCGGCGAAGGACAACCTCCACCACTGGCTGGCGGAGGCCCGTCGCTTCGTCGGAACCCCAGAGGAAGCCACCATCCTCGAGGATCTCACCCGGAACAGCACGGAGTATCTGGCGCTCGTGGACCGGCTGCGGCCCCAGGCACAGGATCGAGTCCCTGAGAGCCGCCAGTTGCTCGACAAGGCGCTGCTCAGTGCCGAGCGGCTCGTCGAGATCAACATCGCCGATGGTCGGAGAATCTCGGAGGAGACGCGCCAGTGGGACGAGCTCGCCAACCAGCTGGGCTTCCTCATGATCACGGTGCTGTTCATCGGACTCGGTCTGGCCATCTGGAGCATCCGCCGCTACGCCTACCAGCCGCTCCTGGCCGTCCGGAATGCCCTGGTGCGCTTCCACCCGGGCACCCCGGGTGCGGCCGTGCCGGAGACCGGTCCCCGAGAGCTCCGGGACATCTCCCGGGAGTTCAACGAGATGGCCGCGCGGCTCGAGCGCCATCGCGAGGTGCAGCTCGGCTTCATCGCGGGGGTGGCGCACGATCTGCGCAACCCCCTGAGCGCCCTCAAGCTGAGCGCGTCGATGGTGCGACCGGACCGTCCGCTGCCTCCGGAAGACAAGGTGCGCGAGCGCTTCGCCCTGGTCACCCGCCAGGTGGAGCGCATCGAGCGGATGGTGGAGGACCTGCTCGACACCTCCCGGATCGAAGCGGGCAAGCTGGAGCTGCGTCCGGAAGAGCTGGATCTGCGAGGGCTGCTGCGAGAGGTCGTCGCGCTCCATGAGGGGACCTCGACAACCCACGCGCTGGCACTCCACCTGCCGGAGGAGCCAGTCCCCGTGCGCTGTGACGCCACGCGCATCACGCAGGTGCTCAACAACCTGCTCAGCAACGCCATCAAGTACTCGCCTCAGGGCGGCAAGGTGCGCGTGGAGCTGACCTCGACCCCCGAGGCCGCCTGGGTGGCCGTGACGGACTCGGGCGTGGGCATCCCCGAGGGGGAGCGCGAGAGCATCTTCGAGCCCTTCCGGCGCGGCGCCGCCACCCGGGACACCATCCCGGGAGTGGGCCTCGGCCTGGCCGTGGGCCGCCGCATCATCGAGGCACACGGCGGCCGCATCGAGGTGGAGAGCACCCAGGGAGTGGGCTCCACCTTCCGCTTCCGCCTTCCCCGGACTCCGCTCCCCAGCGCTTGAGCGGGCCCTGCCGCCTCAGAAGTCGCTCTCGCCGGCGATGTGCTCCGGGAAGCCGGAGATGGCCTGCGAGGCCTGGAGCCCGGACATGGTCGCCGCCTCCACGCACCCGGCGTTGAGCCCCGTCAGGGTCCAGTCGCCCGCCAGGTACAGGTTCGGGAAGTCCGAGTCGTGAGAGCCCAGCCGCGCCGCCGTGGAGCCCGGCAGGGACAGCACGTACCGTTCGCTCGGATCAATGTTCGCGCGCCAGAACTGGCTGTCGAAGCGTGCAACGCCCCTGGCGCCGGCCGGAGCCGTCAGCAGCTCCCAGTCCAGGCCCGTGGGGTTGTAGCGCGGAGCATCCGGCCACAGGGCCCCCGTCCACTCCTTGAACCAGCGGATCGACAGCTGCTTCAGCCGCTCGTGCTCGCGCCGGGGGAAGTCGTGATCGGAGAACGGAGGGATCACCGGCGCGTCCAGCAGCGGCGCGGTGAAGTAGGCGATGTCCTTCACCGCTCCCGGCGGCCAGGTCTCGCGAGGAATGACCTGGGCCATGTCCGCGTAGGTGTTCAGCGGCTCGGCGTAGCCCGTCATCACCGTGGGAGAGGCTCGCCAGCCGAGCTGCTCCAGCGTCCTGGACAGCCAGAGCTGCACGCCCATCGTCTGGTTCGTCTGGAGCGCCTGGACCATCCGCTGCCAGCGCGGGCTCCGGGCAATGAGCTCCTCGCAGATGTACGGGAAGGCCCCCAGCGAGACTCCCATCACCAGGACATCGAAGTCCCGGCCGCGCTCCAGGGTGACGGGCCGCTCGCCCTTCCAGCGAGGCGCCCAGTACGACTCCAGGTTGATGCCCGAGGCCTCCAGCTCCTGGCCATCGACGATCTGATCGTACAGCGGCCGATCGGGCCAGCACGGCAGCCCGAGCACGTCGACGAGCGGCTGATACCCCGCCGCCGGGTTCTTCAGCTGCACCTGCTGCGTCAGCTCCACCCGCTCGATGTTCCGCGTCAGCGGGTGCGCGTGCAGGCTGCTCACCTTGTGGAAGAGGCGGAACTGGACGCCGCGCCGCTTGAGCACCTCGTACAGCGGCGTGAAGACCACGTCCCCCATGCCCGCGCGCATCTTGTAGAAGACCGCGCCCTTGTACGCGAGCGACATGCGCAGCAGGAAGCGCGTGGCCACGCCCGCGGCGAGCTGCTGCCGGTTCGGATCGCCCTGGATGTACGCGAAGAGCAGCTGGTACATCCCCTTCACGATGGGCGCGCGGTAGAGCGTGAAGTCACTGGCTCCGTGGCGCGCCAGCCACGCGCGGAAGTCCTCGCCGTCGATGGCGTTGAACCCCTTGCTGAGCACGCCATCCCGGAGCACGCCCCGGGCCATGACGAGCCCCAGCTCCAGCACCGCCCAGACCTTGCGGATCGCGCTGTTCTCCAGGCTCCGCGTGAAGCGCGCCGACAGCCGCGCCCAGGCCTCCTCCAGCAGCCACAGCAGCGCCTCCAGCTGCGTCGCGTCCTGCTCGCCCGGAGCCCGGGGCAGCCGCGCCGCCAGCAGCTGCGCCAGCTGGAGCACCCGCCCGATCCCAGGCACCCCGATCCTCGGGACGAGCGTGAGGCCCAGGGATCGCAGCGCTCCCTCCACACGAGCCGGCAGGCTGTCCGGCGCGGGCGTCGCCGCGGCGAGCCCCGCCCCCGGCGCCTGGTACAGCAGCTCCAGCAGCGCCTTCAGCCCTCGCTCCAGGTAGGTGACGAGGGTCGGCATGTCCCCGCCCAGCCCCGGCTCCTCGAGGTTGGTAGGGAACTGGAAGTCCCAGTTCACCCAGTCCGTGGGCGTGCGCTCGAAGAGCGTGATGAGCGACTGCTTCTTGAAGGCCTCGTCGATCGTGGCCAGCGGCGCCCCCCGAGGCCGCCCCAGCTCCTTGTAGGCCTGGCGCATCACCCGGAAGGCGTTCTCGTAGTGCCCCATCCAGACGTGCAGGCCGTGCTCCTCGATGCGCTGGGAGACGTCCTTGTTGCGCCCGCTGGCGCCCTTGCCTCCGAGCCTCCACCCCAGGCTGTAGAGGACCACCTCGTACTGCTCCTGCCAGCCCGGATAGCTGGTCAGCCCGAACGCCGCCGACATGGCGCCGACGCCGCCTCCGAGGATGACGATCCTTCGCTTCCGCCTGCGCGACTCCTGTGCCGTGCTCATCGATGTCTTGCCTCAGCGGTACCAGAACGCCTCGCCGGCGATGCGCAGCTTGCGCCCCGTGACGGCGCGGAAGGCCTGCATGCCGGAGATGACGGCGCCCTCGGCCGCCCCGATGTAGAACCCGTTGTCCACCCAGTCCCCACAGATCGTGAGGTTCGAGAACCCGGTGCCGTCCGGCCGGATCCGCGCCTTCGCCGTGCCCGGCAGCGCCAGCGTGTAGCGCTCGCTCGGGTCCACGTTGGCCCGCCAGTACTGCGTCGCGAAGCGCTCCTCCCCTGCCCTTTCATTCGACGGCACCAGCAGGTTCCAGTCGAACACCGCCGGGTTGTTCGGCTGCGTGGCCCGGGGCCAGAGCACCCCGATGTCGTTGCGCAGGAAGCCGAGGGCATTCTCCAGCGCCACCGCCTTCTGGCGGGCCGGGTAGCCATGCTCGGTGGGCGGCGGCGGAATCGTGGGCCCGGGCAGCGGGCCGCAGAAGTACGCCACGGTGAGCGGCGCGTTGGGCTGGGCCCACCCCTCCCGAGGCAGCACGCTGGTCATGTCCGCCCACGTGTCGAGCGGCTCCACGTAGCCCGTCAACAGCGGCGCCCCCACCGTCCACCCCAGCGCCCGCTGGTCCTTCGACAGCCAGAGCTGGAAGGCCTGCGTCTGGATGGTGGCCACCTCGTCCACCATCCGCCGCCACGCCGGGTTCAGCTCCATGAGCGTCGGGCACAGGTAGCGCACCGACGCCACCGGGATGCCGAACACCACCTGATGGAAGTCCTTGTCCACCTCCAGCACCCGCTCGGCCACGCTGCGCCAGGGGGTGTAGAAGGACTCCAGGTCGATATTCTCCCGCAGCAGCTGCTCGCCCTGGACGATCTGATCGTACAGCGGCCTGTCCGGCCAGCACGGCAGGTTCTTCACGGTGATCAGCGGGTCGTACCCCGCCGCCGGATCCTTCAGATCCACCTGCCGGCCGATGCGCAGCTTCGTGATGCGAGGCTGGCCGCCCGGCACCCGCTCGGCGACGACCTCCTCCACGCGGTGGAAGAACTCGAAGCGGACGCCGTTCTTCCGGCACGCCTCGTAGAGCGGCACGAAGACGGTGTCGCCCATGGAGGCCGAGAACTCGTAGGCCACGTGCCCCTGGTACGTGAGCCCGATGCGCAGCAACGCCCGCAGGGCGCTGCCCGCCCCGATCGACTGGCGATCCGGATCGCCATCGACCATCGACATGGCCGCGTCATAGATGACGCGCGCGAGCACCGAGCGCAACGTCAGCTCGCTGGCGCCGTGCTTCTTCAGCCACTCGCGGTAGTCCACCCCGTCGATGGAGTTGAACCCCCGGGTCAGCACCCCGTCCTCCAGGATGCCGATCAGGTTGGCCATGATGAAGTCCAGGCCCACGCTGAGCTGGTAGAGCAGGAAGTTGGACTCGATCAGGTGCTCTATCTGCTCCCAGAGCCACTGGAGGAAGTCCCGCATCAGATCGAGGATCTTCGCGCCCAGGGACTCCAGGGCCACCACGTGCTCCTGGGCCGCGGCGGCGGCGGTGGCATGGGCCTGCTCGAGCAGCCGCGTCCCGACCGCCAGGACGACCTCCTCCACGAGCTGCGCGGGGCCCCGCTCCGCCGAGAGCGTGAGCCCTCCCTTCAGCTTGCCGAAGAGCTCCAGCGCCACGCGGAGCAGGCCCTCGATGACCTCCCAGGAGGCGGTGTCCTCCAGGCCCTCGCCGGGCCGCCGGGAGTTCGCGGGAAACGGCACCACCCACCGCTGCCAGTTGCCCTGGACGAAGTCCTCCATGGCGATGAGATCCCTCGGGCGGAACGCCTGCTCGAAGGTGGCCAGCGGCGCCGTCGCGGGCCGGTTCATCACCCGATAGCACTCGCGCATCAGCGCGAACGCGTTCTCGTAGAAGCCCCAGAAGAGGTGGAGGCCGTGCTCCTCGATGCGGCCGTGAGGACCTCGCCCGCTCGCGCCCTTCCCGCCGAGCCGCCAGCCCACCTGGTAGACGGTGACCTCATACTCCTCTCGCAGCTCCGGCGTCCGGGACAGGTAGTACGCGGTGGTGAGCGCGCCAGCGCCCCCACCGAGCACCGCCACCTTCTTCTTCATGAACCGCTCCAGATGTGGTGACCTTCGTTGAGGCGGAAATCGAACCGGATCTGCAGCCCACCGGGGATCGTGAGCTGCCCCCGCGAGTCGAGATCCAGCCCCAGGGTCTGCGCAAGTGGCTGGGAGGCCAGAGGCTCCACCCGCAGGCGGAAGCGCCGCGGCAGCAGCCGGAGGCTCTTGAGCTGGATCTGATCCGCCTCCGCGCCCACGATGGCCTGGTAGCAGGCGCCGGTGGTCGTGCCCACGTCACGGAACTGCTTGAGGAAGACCATGGGCAGGCTGGGCCTGAACAGGAACTCGACGATCCGCGAGCCGATCTCGAAGTTGAAGTCCAGCAGCTGTCCCAGCTCATCGCGGAGCACGCCGAGCTTCTCCAGCAGCTCCTCGCCCAGCGACCAACCCAGCTCGCCGTGCTCCAGGGCAGCGCCGTCCGCGCGCTCCAGGGAGAGGACCCGGGAGACCTGGGCCTGGGAGTGCGGACCGAAGGTGCGGTACGCCAGAGTCTGGATCTCGAACGAGCCCGCGCCCTGCTGCGAGCCGGGCATGAGGATGGTGGAGGCCTGCTTGGGGAAACCGTACAGCTCCCGCCCGCCGGCCACCGCCCAGGGGTTGTCCGAGTAGATGTACGGGACGAAGAGCTCCACCTTCTTGCAGAGATCGTCCAGGCCGTGCTTGCGGTAGTCGCTCACCGCGATCCAGAAGGTGGCCTCGCGCTCGGAGGTGTGCCCCCAGTCCTTGAAGCCCTCGGCCCCCGAGGAGAGCCGGCCCACGTGCTGGAACGTAAGCATCACGTACGGCAGCCGCGGGCGGTAGTCCACGGCGCCGCCCGACGGCTTGTTGAGGTACGTGTCACACAGCTCCTGCAGCTTCGACTGCCGGCCCTTCAGGAAGAAGATGTACTGCGTGACGTCCTCGCACAGGCTCGGCGGAGGAAAGACCTGGAGCGAGGCGCTGTCGACATACTTCCTCCCCGGTGGACTCATCTCTGCTCCCTCGGCCCTCGCCAGTTGAGCGGCTTGGGCATCACGAATCGCGTCTTCGGCAGGTACTGCACCACCTGCGGCGTGAAGCGCAGGTCCACCAGATCCTTGCCCAGCACGCTGTCGCTGGACATGGAGAACTCATCGCCGTCGCCGAAGAGGCGGAAGCGCGGCTCCAGCTCGAAGTGCATGATGTTGCGCGTCTGGAACACCTCCTTCGGGGTGACGAACCCGAACGAGACCTTCTGCACCGGCGCCTGCTCCTCCGGGAAGCGGACGCGCCCGAAGACGACGCGCCTGCCGTCGCACGACACGTCGAAGCGGCACCAGGGCGCCGAGAAGGTGATGTCCACCGGCTGGGGCGTGGGGTGCTTGGCGTGCCCGTGCACCTCGCGGCCGAAGTCGATGGGCACCTGCTGATCGAGGATCAGCTTCTGGCAGAGGATGGTGGCGTCCGGGTGCGCGCCCGCCATCAGCAGCTCCATGGGCGAGGAGGCCACCACCTCCAGGGACTTCAGCGACACGGAGAAGCTGAGGATCAGCTCCTTGTACGGACCGCACGAGGTGTCGTGGTACTCCGCCAGCCACAGCGTCGCGGCCGTCTTCCCTCCCCCCACGGAGACAGGCTGGTAGCGCTGTCCGGCCAGCATCCGGCGGGCGACCTCCAGCTCCACCGGGCCATGCAGCACGAGGAAGTCCGCCGAGCGGCACGCGTAGGGGATCTGGCAGACCACGCCCGAGGAGAGCTCATAGTCCTCGGAGGGAGGGTACGCTTCGAACAGGGACGCGACAGGCGTGTTCGTCTGCATGGAGGGATCTCCTCTCTACCGCGCTGGAGTGCGCTGTTCGCAGTGTAACTTCGCTCCAATGCGCGGCTCGATAGGCCCTCCGTGCAGCCCTCGCGTCGGATTCAGCGAGGATTCACGAAATCCATGGACTCTCAGGCCTACCGCGAGCTGCCCGTGGCGCGTGCGCTCTCGTACGGAGGCGTCTCCGCGTCCTGCTCGCGAGGTGCCGCCGGAGCCGCCGGGCGGGAGAAGGTCGCCCCACGCCGTCCCACGACGTCATGCACGGGCACGGGCGCGCTCGCACCGGGCAGCAGGCGCGTCCCCACAGCCCGGCACTCGAACTCCAGGGAGGCACGCTGGCGCAGGCGATCGCTGATCAGGATCTCTCCGGGCCCGGCCACGGCGGCCAGGCGCCCGGACTGATCCACCGCCTCGCCGACCATCGTGTAGTCCAGGCGTCCCACCTCGGGCCCACCCAGGCCACCCAGGACCACCTCTCCCGAGTCCAGCCCAACCCCCACGAAGTGGGGCGCCGGGGCCTCCTCGCCCCGGGAGGCCGCCACCGCCCGGAGCTGCTCCCGGGCCCCCAGGCACGCCTCCACCGCATGGCGCAGGTGATCGGCGCAGCGGAACACCACGCGCACTGCGTCTCCCAGGAAGCGATCCACCACCCCGCCACGAGAGGTCAGCTCCGGCAGGAGGATCTGGAAGTGCTCGTTGAGCTTCTGGATGACGGCCTCGGGCGAGAGCTGGCGCACCACCGGGGTGAAGTCCAGGAGCCGGAGGAAGACCACGGTGGCCTCCGTCTTCTCCCCGGCCAGCACCCCCGGCCCGTGCGTCAGCGGACGCAGGCGCTCCAGGACGGTGCTCTGCACGAACATCCGCAGCAGCGCGTTCTCCTCGATGGAGCGCATCATCTGACGCGCCTCCGCCACGTGCTTGAGCGTCTTGCCCAGCGTCGCCTCGAGATCCTGGAAGTCGAGCGGCTTGGTCAGGAAGTCATAGGCACCGCGGTTCATCGCGGTGCGGATGTTGGTCATGTCGCTGTAGGCGGAGACGATGACCACCTTGGCCAGCGGGTTCACCTCGCCCACGCGGCTGAGGAACTCGAGCCCGTCCATGCGCGGCATGTTGATGTCGGTGAGGATGACGTCGATGTCAGGGTTCTGCCGCAGCTTCTCCAGCGCGTCCTCGCCGTCACAGGCGAAGAACAGCTCGTAGATGGAGTCGCGGATCTGCCGGCGGAACGCCTGCCGCAGCAGCATCTCCACGTCCGGCTCGTCATCCACCACGAGGATCTTCGCCGCCTGGGAGCGGCCGGAGTGGACGATCGACGCGAAGACGGCGGCCAGCTCCTGGGCGGACTGGAAGCGCTGGGCGGGCTCCGGGTGCAGCGCCTTGGTGAAGAAGCGGTCCAGCTCCGGGCCCAGCTCGGGCAGGAGGCTGGAGGGCGGCGTGTCGGGCGGGAAGAAGCTGCCGTTGAGCAGCTGCCCCACGGAGTCCAGGGTGAAGGGGAACTTCCCGGTGAGCGCCCGGTAGATGACCACCGCGATGGACCAGAGATCGCTGCGGTGATCGAGCCCCAGATCGCCGCGGATCTGCTCGGGGCTCATGTAGCGCAGCGTGCCCACCATCCCGTCCATGGACTCGGGGGTGATGTCCAGGGTGCGCGTCTTGAGCCGCACGAGCCCGAAGTCGAGGATCTTCACCACCTCCTGCCCGTCGATGCGGGACACGAAGAGGTTGGCCGGCTTGAGATCGCGGTGGATGATGTTGGCGGTGTGCGCGGCCGTCAGGGCGCGGGCCACCTGAGTGAGCAGCTGGGCCACCTGGGCGGGCGGCAGCCGCTCGCGGCGCTTGAGGCGGGACTCGAGGTCCTCCCCCTCGAGCAGCTCCATGACGATGTACGGCTCGTCTCCATCCAGCCCGAAGTCATGGATCTGCACGACGTTGGGGTGGTGGAACTGGGCGATCGCCTTCGCCTCCTTCTCGAACTGACGCCGGGCCCCTTCGGACGAGAGTCGGTGGGACGTCGTGAGCTTGATCGCCACCCGTCGGTGGAGCTGCGGATCGAACGCCGCCCAGATGGCGCCCATGCCACCGCCAGCAATCCTGCGTTCCAGGACGTACCTACCCCCAACCTGGCGTCCGGACATGGACCGACCACCCGTGCAAGAGCCGGAGGACTCACCCCGGCAGTGATGAGGGACGGCTGCACGCTCCCCTGAAGAGCAAGTTCATATCACCGGAGCGAGCCGCTCGCCCGAGGGTCCCTTCCCACCCGAGCGAGGGCTGTTCAATCCATCGCTTTTTCCGCATGACGCACCGCATCCCAGGGCGTCGGGTTATGAAGAGGAGAACTCCCCACCTACCCCACCTGGAGGTTTTCCCCATGCCCATGCCCCGCCTGCGCCGCGCCGTCCTCACCGGATTGGGGGCGCTCGTACTCGTGGGGACGACGGTGGCCGGGGTGGGTTGCCATGCGTTCTCCGCCCCTGTCTACCGCGGGCCGAAGTCGGACCACTTCGACGGAGAGCGGTTCCAGAACCAGGAGCCGCGCCAGTCGCGGATGACGTTCTTCCAGTGGCAGATGAACCGGGAGCAGGGCCCCTGGACGGAGTGGACGGACGCGCCGGCCGGGCCTCCCCCACCTCGGCGCGTGGCGAAAGGCACGGTGCGCGTCACCTTCATCAACCACGCCACCACGCTGCTGCAGGTGGACGGGGTGAACGTGCTGACGGATCCCATCTGGTCGGACCGCTGCAGCCCGCTGTCCTTCGTGGGCCCCAAGCGCGTGCGTCCGCCGGGCATCCGCTTCGAGGATCTGCCGCCCATCGACGCGGTGATCATCAGCCACAACCACTACGATCACATGGACGTGCCGACGCTGAAGCGCCTGCAGGAGGCGTTTCCCAACGTGCGCATCTTCGCGGGGCTGGGGAACAAGGCGTTCCTGGACTCCAAGGGCCTGTCCTACGTGAAGGAGCTGGACTGGTGGCAGGAGGCGCAGCTCACCCCCGAGGTGAAGCTGGTGAGCACCCCGTCCCATCACTTCTCGAACCGGGGGCTGAGCGACCAGAACGGGACGCTGTGGACCAGCTACGTGCTCCAGGGGCCGTCGGGGGTGACGTACTTCGCGGGGGACACCGGCTACGGCAAGCACTTCCGCCAGGTGCGCGAGCGCTTCGGCCCGGTGCGGCTGGCGGTGCTGCCCATCGGCGCCTACAAGCCCGAGGCCTTCATGGAGGTGGTGCACGTCTCGCCCCAGGAGGCGGTGCAGGCCAGCGTGGACCTCGAGGCGAAGGTGAGCGTGCCCATGCACTACGGCACCTTCAAGCTCGCGGATGACGGGCAGGAGGAGCCCGTCACCGCCCTGCGCGCGGCCCTCGAGGCCCGGACGGACGCCAGGCCGGAGTACTGGGTGCTCGGCTTCGGAGAGGGCCGGGACGTGCCCTGAGGCTCAGGCCTTCACGTCCAGGCGCGGCTGCGGCTCGCCGCCGTGCTGCGAGCCGTTCCCGTTGCTGCTCCCGGCGGGCTTGTCGTCCAGCGAGGACTTCTCCCCCGCGGGCTTGTCCAGCAGGACCTTGGCCGGAGCGTTCTCGTCCGCGGCGCGGCGGGCCTCGCGCTCCTTGTAGCGGCGGATGGCCGGGGCCATGATCTCGCCGATGAGCGTGCGGTAGTCCATGCCCGCGCCCTGGGCGATGAGCACCAGATCGCTCCAGCCCGGCGTGAGGCCCGGCAGCGGGTTGCACTCGATGAAGTAGATGCGCCCCTTGTCGTCCATGCGGAAGTCGATGCGCGCCACGTCGCGGCACCCCAGCGCCATGAACGAGCCACGCGCCGCCGCGCGCAGCTTCTCCAGCAGCGCCGGCTCGATCTTCGCGGGCGCGTCGTACCGGATGCGATCCGTCCAGTCGAGCTTGTGCTGGAAGCTGTAGACGGGCGTCTTCTCCTCCTTGTCGAGGAAGACGATCTCCATGGGGGGCAGCACGCGCGGCCGGCGCTCGCCCAGCAGGCCCACGGTGAACTCGCGCCCGCCGATGTACTCCTCGATGAGCGCCGGCTGCTGGTACTTGCCGACGATCTCCTTCACCACCTCGCGCAGCTCCGCCTCGCTGTTGCAGACGCTCTTGCTCACCACGCCCTTGGAGGAGCCCTCCGCCACCGGCTTCACCATCAGCGGGAAGGCGGTGAACTCCTTGTTGAGCCGCTCCTTGCCCGTGAGCATGAGCTGGAAGTTGGGCGTGTGGATGCCCGCCTGACGGACGATCTTCTTCGCCAGCGCCTTGTCCAGCGCGAGCGAGAGCGTGGCCGGATCGCTTCCGGTGTACGGGATGTCCAGCAGCTCCAGCATGGCCGGGACCTGGCTCTCGCGGTTGCGGCCCTTGAAGCCCTCGGCGATGTTGAACACCAGGTCCACCGGGGTGCTGGCCAGCACGCTGGGCAGCTCCTGGTTCGCCTCGAGATCGATCACCTCGTGGCCCCAGGAGGCAATGGCCTCGCGGATGGCCTGGAGCGTGGCCGGCGAGTCGTACTCGGCCTCCCTGTCCTCGGAGGCGTCCGCGGTGGGCTTCACGCGCTTGACGTTGTAGGTGAAGCCCACGCGCAGCGGGCCCGTCTTGCGCGTCGGCTTGCCCTGGCGCCGCGCCGAGTCCTTGATCTTGTAGCGCTTGGCCGCCCCCTGGATGATGGAGCCGATCACCCCGTCCAGGTGCAGCCCATCCAGCGCCGCGGAGGCGTAGATGCCCGCGCCCGGCTCCAGGCTGGGCAGCGCGTTGATCTCCAGGAAGTACGGCACGCCCGCGTCGCTGAGGCGGAAGTCGATCCGGCCCAGATCGCGGCAGTCCAGCACCCGGAAGATCTTCTTCGCCGTCTCGCGCACGTCCTCCGCCGTCTTCGCGGGGATGTTCGCCGGGGCGCGCACGCTGACGGCGCTGTAGTTCTTCACCTTCAGATCGTAGTCGTAGATCGGGTACTTGCGGCCCGCCGTGACGGCCGGGTCGATGATGTACTCCACGGGCGTGAGCACGCCGTCGTAGTCGTTGTCCACGGCGGCCAGGAAGGGCACCGTGATGTCGCGCCCGCCGATGTACTCCTCCACCAGCACGCCGGCCGGGTACTTGGCGAGCGCCTGCGCCACCTTGGCGCGCACCTCGTCCAGCGTCTCCGCGATGGAGTCCTGGGTGATGCCCTTGGAGGAGCCCTCGAAGTTCGGCTTGACGATGACGGGGAAGCGCAGGTTCTCCGCCGTCAGCTCGCTGAGCTTCTCCACGTACTGCCAGCCCGGCGTGCGGATGCCGTGCTTGGCGAGGATGAGCTTGGTGAGCTGCTTGTCCAGGGTGACGGCCAGCGCGTACGCGTCGCTGCCGGTGTACGGGAAGCCCAGCTCGTCGAAGAGGGCCGGATAGAAGGCCTCGCGGAAGCGGCCTCGGCGCCCCTCGGCGGTGTTGAAGATGAGGTCCGGGCTGTAGGCCTCCAGGCGGGCCACGGTGCGCGAGGCCGGGCCGCTCACCTCGAAGCGCTCGAGCCGGTGGCCGAGCCGCTCGATGGCGCCCGCCAGGGCGTTGACCGTCTCCTGGGTGTCGAACTCCGCCTCCTCTTCCGAGTCGGAGAGCCTGAGGTTGTACGTCAACGCGATGCGCACGGCTTCCCCCTTCTCGCCTTCTTCAGCGAGCGGTCGCGGCGATTCCTGGCCGCGGACATCAGTCGCCCCGTCGCGCGCTCATGCGCCACGGGGGTGCGGGCGGCAACCGTCGCGCCCGCCACAACCTTCCCATCCACCACCTGCGTCTGGGCCCACATGTCCCCGAGCCTCCAGCCGAGCGGATCCTTGAGGACGCGCCATCCCTCCAGCCCGCCGATGACGAGCAGCCCGGCGGCGCCGGCCACCAGGCCCAGGCCCTCGGGCATCATCCCCAGCAGGATGATCAGCGCCAGGGGCGCGTTGCGCAGGGCGCTGTCGCGGTGGCGCGCGGCCGAGCGCGTGGGCAGGTGCATGACCTTCACGCCGAAGATGCGCTTGCCCACGCTCTGGCCCAGGAGCATGCCGTCGGCCAGGAGCAGGAAGAGCAGCGCCACCACGGAGCCGGCGGCGCCGCACACCACCCACAGGCCCCACGCCACGGCCACGTCCACCAGCCGCGCGCCCAGGCGCAGCAGCAGCGAGGCCTTGGGATAGGGCGAGCCGGGCATGACGTCGCCCTCGTGGACGAGGCGCAGCGCGCGCTCCGTCCGAGGAGCCGCCATCCAGGCGCGTTCGGGGACGGGGCTCACTCCTCGGGCTCCAGGATGAGACCCTTCTCGGGGGACTCGGGCTCGTCCAGGCCGGCGAGCTGGGCCAGCCGCTCGTGGGCGCTGATGGGCAGCTTCGTCGGGTAGGCGGTCCGCTTCTGGTGCACCCGGGCGTGGTCCGCCATCAGCTCCGCCGTGGCGGAGCCCGTCTCCGACAGGCGCATCAGCCGCTCGCGAGCCTCGTCGACGTCAGGCTCCACGACCTCGCCCTCGCGGGTGAAGAAGACAAAGGCCATGGCCGGGCGCTTGGAGGCCTCGCGCATGGCGAACTGCACGCCGTCCAGGTTCCAGCCCTTCGGAACCCACTCATTGAGGGTGCGCTCCAGCGAGCCCTCGTCCACCGTGGAGAGCTCGACGACCTTGTACTGGAGGGGACCGGGCGCGCGCACGACCGGGGTGTGACCCGATCCGGGGCGTTTCCCGGCTCGACGGGTACGTTCGGGCGGAGGCTTCGCCGCCTTGCGGCTGGGGCGCTTCTTCTTCGTAGGCATTGCCGTAGCGCTCACTTTGCGCGCACTGGTGGGTACGGATCAAGCGGCCCGAAGAACTTGCGGGCCCGCCTGTCGGCTACAGGAGCTTCGAGGCTTCCAGGGCGTGGTAGGTGATGATGAGGTCCGCCCCGGCGCGCTTGATGGAGGTGAGGATCTCCATCATCACGCGATCTCCATCGACCCAATTGTTTTGAGCTGCAGCCTTCACCATCGCGTACTCGCCGGACACGTTGTAGGCGACCAGGGGCAGCTCGAAGCGCTCCTTCACCCGGTGGATGATGTCCAGGTACGAGAGGGCGGGCTTGACCATGATCATGTCGGCGCCCTCGTCCACGTCCAGGCCCACTTCCTTGAGGGCCTCGCGGGCGTTGCCCGGATCCATCTGGTAGCCGCGGCGGTCGCCGAACTGGGGCGCGCTCTGGGCGGCCTCGCGGAACGGGCCGTAGAAGCCGGAGGCGTACTTGGCGGCGTAGGAGAGGATGGGCGTGTCCACCAGGCGAGACTCGTCCAGCGCCTTGCGGATGGCGGTGACGCGGCCGTCCATCATGTCCGAGGGGGCGATGATGTCCGCGCCGGCCTGGGCGCAGGTGACGGCCATCTGCGCCAGCAGCGGCAGCGTGGCGTCATTGACGACGTGCCCGCCCTCGAGCACGCCGCAGTGGCCGTGGTCGGTGTACTCGCACAGGCACACGTCCGCGATGATCTGCAGCTCGGGGACGGCGTCCTTGATGGCGCGGATGGCGCGCTGGACGATGCCGTCACGCGCGTAGCCCTGCGTGCCGCGGGCGTCCTTGGTGTCCGGGATGCCGAAGAGGATGACGGAGGGCACCCCGAGCGAGTGGGCCTGCTTCGCCTCGGCCACCGCGTGCTCGATGGAGAGGTTGAAGATGCCCGGCATGGAGCCGATGGGACGGCGCACGTCCCGGCCTTCCACGACGAAGAGCGGATAGATGAAGTCCGAAGGAGCGAGCGTCGTCTCCCGGACCATGTCCCGGAGGACGGCGGAGCGGCGCAGGCGACGGGGGCGGTGGGTGGGGAAGGCCATGGCGACGGTATAAACCGCCGGTGGCCTCGCCTTCAGCCCCCAAGTGAAGCGGCGCCCTCCTCCCGGCCGGGCGGCCAGGCAGCCGCCACCCTCCCTGCCCTGCGCTCGAGCGACGGGGCCCGGCTCAGTGCCAGGTGTGCCGCTGGGCGTCACGGGCAGCAAGCTCGGCGCGCCGCTCGGCCAGCTCCGCCTCGTGAACCGCTCGCGCATAGCGACCGTGCGCCGCGGGGGTACCCGCCTTCAGCCCCTCCTCCGCCGCCGCCAGCTCCCGACGGGCCTGCACCAGCTCCTTCTTCACGATCTCGGTCCACGACATGGCGTTCGTTCCTCCTCAGCCCTGGTCCATGCACACGGCGGACCAGCAGCCCGCATGGGTGAAAGGCGCGAAAAGTGGAGCTTCCGCACAGCAAGTGAACCCTCGTCCTGCGAACGTCGCTTCCCATAGGCGCGACGGGAGCAACGCGAGCAGGCCCACGACGCGCCTGCTCACCCGCCTGGGCTGCCGGACGGCAATCAGAGTCCGGCGGCATCGTCTAGAGTGGCACTGTGTCAGCGATTGAAGTCAGCGGGCTCCGCAAGACGTACCGGCGCGCCTTCCGGCGCACGGGGAATGACGCACTGCGGGGCGTGGACCTCACCGTGCCCGAGGGGAGTGCCTTCGGACTGATAGGCCCCAACGGCGCGGGGAAGACGACGTTCATCAAGGCCATCCTCGGCATCGTCCAGCCGACAGGGGGGACGGTGAAGGTGCTGGGGGGCTCGCCCGAGGATCCCCGCATCCGCGCGCGCATCGGCTACCTGCCCGAGCGCCTGCACCTGCCGAACTCGTGGACGGCCGTGGCGTTTCTCCACACCGTGGCGAAGCTCAAGGGCCAGCGCCCGGATGCAGCCTCGAACCTGCGCCTGCTGGAGCGCGTGGGGATCGCCCACGCGGCGAACCGGAAGATTGGTGGGTACTCCAAGGGCATGCGCCAGCGGCTGGGGCTCGCGGCGGCGCTGCTCGGCGGCCCCTCCCTGCTCGTGCTGGACGAGCCCACCGACGGCATCGATCCGCTGGGTCGCGTGGAGGTGCGCACCATCCTCCAGGAGGAGGTCCGGCGCGGCACCACGCTGTTCCTGAACTCGCACCTGCTGGCGGAGACGGAGCGGCTGTGCGATCGCGTGGCCATCCTCGCCAACGGGCTGGTGCTGCGCGAGGGACGGCTGGAGGAGCTGGCGCGCGGCGGGGCGCGGTGGGCGGTGCGCTTCGCTCCCGGCGCGGATGCGGGCGCGCTGGCGGCGGCGGGCTTCCAGGCGGGAAGCACGGAGGGGCTCTTCCACGTGGAGGCGGCGGAGCCGGCGGCGCTGAACGCGGCGCTGGACAAGGCGCGCGCGGCGGGGGCGCTGCTGGTGGAGCTCAAGCGGGACGGCCAGGACCTGGAGGCCGTGCTGGCCTCCACGATGGGAGCGGCGGCATGAGGCCCGTGTTCGGAATCGCCGGCTACGTGCTGCGCGAGGCGGCGTCGCGCAAGTTCATCATGGCCTTCCTGATCGGCATCACGCTGATCCTGATCGTGCTGTCGATGAGCCTGAAGCTCGAGGTGCTGGACGGAGCGCTGGCCGCCACGCGGCTGTTCGGCAAGTCGGTGCACACGTCCATCCGAGCGGTGGACGTGGCGCTCCGGCCGCTGTTCCAGGCGTGCTCGTACGTCGTCTTCTATGGAGGCATCCTCTTCGGCATCGTGGCGTGCTCGGACTTCGCGCCGAGCCTGATGTCGCCGGGGCGCATCGAGCACCTGCTCGCCCTGCCCCTCCAGCGCTGGCACATCCTGGCGGGCACGTTCCTGGGGGTGATGACGCTGACGCTGTGCGGGGCGCTCTACGGCGCGGGCGGGCTGCTGATCATCTTCGGGGTGAAGACGGGGTACTGGACGGCGGACCCGCTGATCTCGGCGGCGCTGGCGTGTGGGAGCTTCGCGGCGGTGTACGCGGTGATGCTCACCACGGCCACGCTGGTGCGCAGCGCGGCGCTGTGCGCGGCGGCGGGCTTCATCACCTTCGTGACCGGCATCATCGCGGGCTACCGCACCTCCATCGCCGGGGTCTTCGAGGAGGGCCCGAGCCGGCAGATCTTCAAGGGGGTGACGCTGCTGCTGCCCCGGCTGTCATCGCTGGCGGATGCGGCCGCGGATCTGGCGACCTCGCAGCCGCTGACGGTGAGCTCGCTGCAGACGCTGGTGGGCGGCGTGGTGGTGTTCGGCCTGGGAGTGCTCGCGGTGGGCTTCTGGCTCTTCGACGGAAAGGACTACTGATGAACCGGCGGCGTGGCACATGGCTGGCCTTGGCGGTGGTGCTGCTGGCGGCGGGCGCCTGGCTGATGTTCACCGGAGAGGGCGAGGAGCCGGAGCCCGAGCCGCCCAGGAAGGTGGTGTTCCCCAACCGGATGCAGAACAACCAGTGGAAGCGGGCCGACCAGCGCAGGACGCAGCTGGTCCCGATGCAGGCGGACGCGGGGGTCGCGGCCAACGACAAGCCGCGCATGAGAGATCCGCTGCTCGCCGCCCTGCCCCGGGGCAAGGGCCACTCGGCGGTGATCATCGAGGCCAATGCGCTGCGCTACTCGCCCATTGGCGAGCTGCTGCTGGACTGCCTGATGCGCGACGGAGGCAAGCGGCTGGACGACTTCCGCAAGGCCAGCGGCGTGGATCCGCTCCAGGATCTGGACCGGCTGGCCATCACGGATGACGGAGTGATGTTCTCGGGAGACTTCAGCAAGGCCCGCTTCGGAGAGATGTTCCAGGAGCGCGTGGCCGCGGACTACGGCCCCAACGCGCGGGTGTACGAGCCGGGCGCGGTCATCCTGCAGCTGGCGGATGGAGGCGTGCGGCGCGGCCGGGACGACGCGGCGTTCGGCACCTGGAACAACCAGATGCTGGTGGTGGGCGACAACCCGGAGTCGGTGAAGTCGGTGCTCGATCGGGTGCACGGCGGCGGCTCGGACGAGCCTCCCGTCCTGTCCGAAGAGGCCACGTACGGAGAGATGTACGGGGTGCTGTCGGTGGAGCAGATCGCGCGGCTGCTGCCCCCGGACCAGGCGGAGCTGGCTCAGCGCCTGAGGGAGGCGGCCGAGACCATGGAGTTCCACATGGACGCGAGCTCGGACATGGCGCTGGTGGCGCACATCAATGGTGCGGATGAGGGCAAGGTGACGGATCTGGGCAAGTCGCTGGGCGCGGCGCTGTCGGTGGCGCGGCTCAAGGCGCAGGCGGAGGGCGAAAAGGAGCTGGCGCAGATGCTGGACTTCGCGAAGGTCCAGCCGTACGGCTCGTCGTTCAAGCTGGAGCTGGCCGTGCCGCTCGAGGTCCTCAAGGAGCGCCTGGCGTTCTGCCGGGATGAGCGCAAGGCCTCGGAAGGCACGCAGGGCGCGGAGGTGAAGCCATGAAGCGCTCGGAGATGGTGGCGCTCGTCGACATGGACGGGACGCTCTGCGACTACGAGGGCGCGATGGCGCGGGAGCTAGAGAAGCTCCGCAGCCCGCACGAGCCGCCCTTGAAGATGCGGGAGAGCCACTCGGACCCCTGGCTGCGCGAGCGCGTGGAGCTCATCCGGCGTCAGCCGGGCTGGTGGGCGGGGCTGGAGCGGCTGAAGCTGGGGTTCGACGTGCTGGAGGAATTGCGCGCGCTGGAGTTCGAGCTCCACATCCTCACCAAGGGGCCGGTGCAGGCGACGAACTCGTGGGCGGAGAAGCTCCAGTGGTGCCAGCGGCACGTGCCGGACGCGCGGGTGACGGTGACGATGGACAAGGGGCTGGTCTACGGGAAGGTGCTCGTGGACGACTGGCCCGAGTACATCCAGCGCTGGCTCACCTGGCGGCCGAGGGGGCTGGTGATCATCCCCGCGCAGCCGTGGAACGAGGACTTCCACCACCCGAACGCGCTCCGCTACAACGGGAAGAACCTGGACGCCGTGAGGGCGAGCCTCCGAGCCGTCAAGGAGCGGGCCCTCACCCTGCCCCCGGAGCCGGAGCTCCCTGCGCCGGAGGATGAGGAGCCGGCGTCGGAGGGTTGAGCGTCTCATGTCTCTGTCCACCCTCTGCCAGCGCTGCGGGCTGTGCTGCGACGGGAACCTCTTCTCGACGGTGCCGCTGCGCCGGACCGAGATCGAGCCCATGGAGCGCCTGGGGCTGGCGGTGATCAAGCGGGCGGATGGCACCTCGCCCGGGTTCACGCAGCACTGCAGCGCGCTGGAGGGACGGAGCTGCAAGGTGTACGCGGAGCGCCCCGAGGCCTGCCGCCGCTACCGCTGCCTGCTGGCGACGGCCCTGGCGGAGGGAGAGGTGTCGCTGGAGGAGGCGCTGAAGGTGGTGGACGAGGCCCACGCGCACATCCACGCCGTGGAGGCCCTGCTGCCTCCGGCCCGAGCCGACTCGCCGCGCGCCGTGCTCCAGCGGGTGCGCCAGGAGGATCTCCCGGAGCACGGGGGGCCACTGCCGCCCCGGACGCAGGAGGTCTGGAATCAGGCGGAGAGCCACCTGGACCGCCACTTCCGCGGGCGCCACCGCCGAGGCGGCTGAGCCTCCAGGGAACGCGCGGGCTCAAGGCTCCACGCGGGAGCCCTGGTCCACACCGGAGAGCTGTTTCCACTGAGCGAAGTCGCGCGTCTCCTGGGCTCGGCCTTGAACAGACCTCCGGCCTCGTAGCGGTTCGCTTCCATCCGGAGCCCGGGCCGCTGCCGTCCCAGCCGGATGAGCTTCTCGGTGCGGATGACGTTGTTGCGCACGAGCAGATCGCGACTGGGAGCGCCGTTGGTCCCGAGCCCGAGCATCATCCCGTAGCCCTGGGTGTCCTCGATGGTGTTGCCCTCGAGCTGGACCTGGTTGGCGTTCTCGACGCGGATGCCGGCCCCGTCGCTCCCACCCGCGGTGGAGATGTCTCGGATGCGGTTTCCCTTCACGACGATCTCGGTGGGGTTGGCGCCGTGGGTGACGCCGCCCACCGCGATGCCCTTGCCGGCCTTGGAGATGTCGTTGTCCTCGATGCGGACCTCCTGGGCGGAGAGGTGGACGACGACGGCCTCTCCCGAGGAGGTGGCGCTCTTGCGGAAGTCGGACATGCGGTTGCGGGATGGACTCGACGCCAGAGCCACATCCGCCGAGAGCGATCGCCAGGCTGGCTGTTCCCAGCACCCACCAGAACCTGCTGCGCATGGGCTTCCTCCCCATGGGCCGAGCGAGCCCGCCCATGTATCCATGGGAGGTGGAGTGGCCCGCGGCGGTCTGTGATGACCTGGCGCGCCTCCAGGGGACAACTGGCTCGCTTAAGGTGGAAACCGTCACGGAATCCACGGAGGAGGACTGGAGATGATGAGACGGCCCCTGGTCGCAGCGCTTGCTCTGCTGGTCATCTCTCTTATTACGGCTTGCACCGCGCCATCCGCAGCCAGACGACCAGGCGGGCAATGGCAGTTAGCGGGCCATGGCTCGAACACCCTGGCCGGGGACTCATCGAGCGACGCATCTCCTTCCAACGAACCGCCATGGCGTGAGTCGGATGCCAGCGCCTGGGAACCGGCTCGGGAGCGCGAAGCCGAGCGAGCGTGGGAGATCTTGTGGAGCGTGGCAGGCCCCACGAATGTCCCTGGAGCCGAATGGACGTTCCACTTCTGGTCGTCTGGAGGGGCACTTACGCTGCTGTCGGTGCACCGCACCAAGGCAGGCGAAGGGCGGTCAAGCCCCTTCTCCCGAGAAACATTCCTCCCCCACCTCACAGGTGAACTCCCTACCCTCATCGGCACGACTGCCCGCGAAGTCACGTTCATTCTCCAACGGCAGGAGACTGGATGGAGCGCTGACCTCTCTACCTCTCTGGAGAAAGAGCCACCTCTCCACGCGAGGACGATCCCCTCCATGCGAGATGGAAGCGCCGCGGAGACGCACCGGCAGGTGCTGGATGCTTCTCGCCGTATCGCGCGGCTGATGTCCGTCCCTCGCGGTGGCCGCGCTGCACTCGTCGCTCGGGTGTCCCTGGATGACGCTCGAATTGTCGACTGGGAACCCGAGAGGTTGCACGCGTCCGGAGATGGCCTGGCCCTGTCCGCCAGCGAGAGCGAGGTCCCTCTCCTCGTCGCGGCATTGCTGCCATTCACGCGCGGTTTTGGGGAGCGGACGCTGTCCCTCTCCATGAAGGGCGAACACCGGAATGGAGAATCTCTCCCACGCTGGAGCCTCGAGGAGGCACGAGTCCTGGAACCGGCCCCTCCTCCATCAAGCGTCGCGGACATCCACCAGGAGTATCGGGCGATCCACGAGTCCATCCTCACACAGTTCCAGGAGCAGACACGTGAGTACGCCGTCCTTGCCGCGGGCTTCACCCTGGAGCAGCTCGCCTACAGCCTCGTGGGAGGACTGGCGCTCAAGGGAGGCTGGGTGTTGGTGGGAAAGGGAGCCCCCACGGTCCTCTCCTTCCTCTCCAAGGGTGGAAGGGGCGCGGTGCTCTGGTTCCGCAACCTCCTGGTGCGCACCCCTACGGCGGATCGGGAGCTGCTCGTCCGGCTGTGGATGAAGGCTGAGACCCAGGGCCTCAAGGCACTCACCGAGGTGGAGAAACAAGAGCTCCGAGCCCTCATGATCCGCATGGAGAAGGTTCTGGAGACCCCGCTGGACGACACGGCGAAGAACAGGCTCTGGGCATGGGCTCGCGAGGAGTACTTCAGCCTGTACCACCCCCAGTTCGCGAAGCTCCTGGGCGAGGCGGGCCTGAGAGCCTACGAGGTGCATCACCTCTACCCGATGCGATATGCCCACCTCTTCCCGAAGCTGGACATCAATGGCAGGGCGAACCTCGTGGGACTCCATGTGGACGTGCATCGCAGCGTCAACGCGGTCTGGCTCTCACTGGGCCGAGCCGCGCAGCGAATGAAGCCACAGGACGTCACCCAGGTCGTCGAGACCATCAATCACCACTACAGCCGCTGGTTCCACAAGGTGTACAACCCAGCCGATGCCGCTGCTCTGGCCAACGCCCAGCGAGCAGCACTCGGTGAAGTGGCCGCGCTCAAGGCTTTGCTCGTTCCGTGAGGCAGGACCCGCATGCTCTCCGAGACTCCGCTCCCTGGGCTCGACCGACTCATTGCCGTCTGCCAGCAGCAGTCGCTTCCGCTGAGCCGCTCCCTTCCCGTGGCAAATGCACCCAAGGCAGGAGACGCTGTCCTGGGAGAGCCCTTCGATCCCCAGCTCGCGGCCGTCTACCACCGCTTCGGTGCCGCCGACTTCGGTCCTCTGTCCCTCTACGGCCCTGGCTCCGAGTCGCTCGACCTCATTCCATGGAACGAGCGGCTGAGGGAACTGGATGCGGTGCAGTTCCGCTCCTCACTCATCTTCGGCAGGAAGACGGGATTCTCCCTCTACTTCGCCACTGTCCCCAGGCTGGCCACCCCTGAGGGGCTCCAGCCCGTCGTCTATATCGAGGCGGTGGATGCTCTCACCTGCGTTCCCGTGGCCTCCAGCGTCGACCGCTTCTTCGACACCTACTCCCGCTATCTCGAGCTCATGGTGGTGGACCCGGAGTACATCGCCAGCCGCCTCCCGGAGAGCGTCTTCCCGTGGAGCGTGCCGCACCTCATAGCCCACGACGAACCCCTGGTTGCCCAGGTGCGCGCGGGGGCCTTCGACTTCCTGACGCCTGACGAGGATCTTCCCCACCCGTGGGTTCAGAAGCTACGAACCGCATCCCCATAGCCGAATGTCCCTGACGTACCGGCTCACTCCTTGGGCCTGGCAACCACGACATTGCCTCCCGCCCGGCTGCCCACGGCCGTGGGCACTCCCAGCAACAGCGCGGGCTCTCCGGGCAATTGGTGGCTCGCCTCGGCTCGCATCAGCGGCAAGCCCTGAGGCTGACGCTGCAGCCATGCGATGAGCTTCTCGCGCACCAGGCAGCGCAGATCGAACGCCTTGCCCGCATCCGAGGCGCTCACCAGCGCCCTCATCAACATCGTGCGCTCGGAGAGGCCCGTCACCTGGAGCCCCTGCACCTTCCCGTCCCAGAGCCCCTGGGACTCCTGCTCGAGGATGCGCTGGAGCTCCGCGCGCATCGCCGGCACGTCCGTGCGGAAGTCCACGTAGATCTCCGCCGTGCCCAGGATCTCCGGCGACACCTTGCTCCAGTTCTGGAAGGGCTTGTCCAGGAAGTGGCTCATCGGCACCACCAGCCGCCGCAGATCCCACACCTTCACCACCACGTACGTCAGGGTGATCTCCTCGATCCATCCCCACTCGTTCTCCACGATGACGGTGTCTCCAATCCGCACCGGCTGCGTGATGGACAGCTGGATGCCCGCCAGCAGCGTGGAGATGGACTTCTGCGCCGCCAGGCCGATGACCAGCCCCGCGATGCCCGCCGACGCCAGCAGCGACACCCCCACGTTGCGCACCACCTCGAACTGGAGCAGCAGCAGCGACGCCGCGACCAGCACCACCGCGACATCCGCGATACGCCGGAGCACGGCCAGCTGCGTGCGAATCCCGCGAGCACGGCCGACATCCTCACCACTCCCCCCCTGGGCCACCTTCTGCTCCATGAAGAGCGCCGCCAGCCGCAGGAACCGCAGGAGGAACCAGGCCAGGGTCACGATCGCCACCGACCGGGCCCCGACATCCACCATGTGCTGGGCCGGAGCCGGCAGCAGCAACAGCCGCCCCCCCGCGGCCACCAGCATCACGAACAGCAGATGGCGCAGAGGCCCTCGGCCCGCGGCCATGATCTGGTCGTCCCACCCCGCCTTCGTCAGCGCCGTGGCGCGCCCCACCACGCGAAGCGCGAGCCCCTCCAGGACACGCCCGACCAGCAGGCTCACACCCACGGCCAGCGCCAGCCCCAGCCACTGCCACAGCTCCAGCACCCAGAAGGGCCGAGCCAGGAGGAAGTGAGGCAGCACCGAGTCCCCCGGGGCAGCAACAGCCCCGGCCCCCTCGCTGAGCGCGAGGGCCGGCAGGGACGACAGCAACGACATGAGCGTGAGGGATCGGCGCATTCTCGGCTTCCGGCAGATGACCGCACGGTGCCCCAGCGACTCCTGGAGGGACTCCCCCTCGACGAACCGACAGAGCACCGCACATCCAATTATTTTGAGCTCAAACAATATAGCTTCCAGGGCTCCGGGTCCAGCCCCCCCTCCGCGCTCAGAGCGGCTGACGGCCCTCGTCGCAGCGCTTCTTGCAGAGCGCCGCAGGCAGGCACGTCCCCGTACAGGGGCACATCACCTGCCCCAGGCCACACTCCGAGGAAGGGCTCGTGCGGAGACACCTCCCGTTGCGGCAGTCGAAGCCCGCACCACACGAGGTGCCGCAGCGGCCGCAGTTCGCATCGCTGGTCTGGAGGTTGACGCAGGCGCCGCCACACAGCGTCAGCCCCTGGGGGCACTGGCACGTGCCTGCCTGGCAGAGCTGGCCCGCTCCGCAGCGCCTGCCGCAGCTGCCGCAGTTCTGCTCGTCCGCCCGGGTGTCGACGCACTGACTGCCGCAGACCGTCAACGTGCCCGGGCACTGGCAGCGGCCGTTGCGGCAGACCCGGTCCGGACCACACGCCTCTCCACACCTCCCGCAGTTCCGGCTGTCCGTCTCCGTGTCGACGCACTGGCCCCCGCACAGCGTCCCTCCCCCAGGGCAGCTGGTGCGCACGCACTGCCCCGCGCGACAGTCGAACTCCGCGCCGCAGGCGTTCCCACAGCGGCCGCAGTTCTCGTCGCTGCTCTCGAGGCTGACACAGGCACCGCCGCAGAGCGCCAGGCCCTGCGTGCACTGGCAGATGCCCGCCTGGCAGCGCTGATCCGGACCACAGGTGCCGCCGCAGCGGCCACAGTTCTGGCCATCGACCTGGAGATCCACGCACTCGCCCGCGCACGAGCTCTGCCCCACCGGACACCCTGCGGGCGGAGGCTCGCCGTCACGCAGGGCGAGGAACGCCGCCACGCCGCCAGCGACCACCACGCCGACTCCCACCGCGACGAGCCACCACGGAGAGCCCCTGGCAGGCGCCGCGACAGGTGCACTCACCGACACGGAGACCGCAGGACCTTCCGCGAAGCGCTCGTCCGGCACGTCGTTGTCGGCCACCACCAGGCTGAAGGTGCGTGGGCCCGGCGCCGTCCCCGCCGGCACCTGGATCTCCACCGTGAACACCTCCGTGCTCCCGGGCGGCATGTCGCGCAGCACGGAGCCCCGCAGGCTCAGCCACTCGCCCGGCAGAGCGGACGAAGGCACGAGGCTCGCCTTCGCCCGCAGGAGACCGTCCGTCACGTTGGAGACCGTGAAGGACACTTCGCCTCGCCCGCTCGGCTCCAGGGTGATCGTGGCAGCGGGAGTGGTGATGGCGAACACTCGCGGCATGGCCGGCGCTCCTCCTGGCTGAACCGAACCAGCAAGTTAGGGAGCGCCACTCAGAGTAGAAGCTGGCCCCTGGCGCGCCGTGGACTGTCGGAACCGCCCCTGCCCCAGAGGGCAGGCGCTCCGGTGCCGCCGTCCAGGAGCGCCGCTCCCCCGGGAGGCCTCCTGCCAAGCGAGTCCGGGCCGCGATGTCGCGTGAAGAACTCTGAGCGGAAATTAGTTTGCACTCAAATCATTGAGGATAAATAGGTAGGCACGTGACTGACGCCGCTCTTTCCCAGCGGGTTCAGCGCTTCCTCATGTCGCACATCGACTCCATCGAGAAGCTGGAGGTCCTCCTCCTGCTTCGGAACGTGACGGATCGGGAGTGGACGGCATCGACGGTGGCGCTGGAGCTCCGCATCACAGAAGCCTCCGCCGCCGCCCGGCTGGCGGACCTCACGGCGAGCCGTCTGCTCGTCAGCAGCAGCGGCTCGCCCGAGGTGTACCGCTTCAGCCCAGCCTCCGCCGAGGACACGCGCTCGGTCGCGGAGTTGGCCATGACCTACTCGGAGCGGCGAGTGAGCGTCATCACCTTCATCTTCTCGAGGCCCCAGGAGCGGGTGAAGGGCTTCGCGGACGCCTTCCTCCTCAAGAAGTGAGGCGAGCCCCTGGCCGAGGAGTCACCGTGACGGAACGGCCCGGAGATAGGGGAAGGCTGGCGTCGTGAGCCGCAGCCGAGCGCGCTGGACGTTGCCGAAGTGGGGCGCAATCCCGAGCTCGGCGAAGACCTCGCCCATGACCCGGCTCCGATCGAAGCGCTCATAGAGGGCCTTCACGGAGTCCTCCGGCACGGAGGCCGGGTGGACGATCGACTTCATCGAGAGCCGGAAGCGCCCGTCCTGCCCCCGGATGTAGCTCTGCTGCATCGTGCTGGCGCGCTCGAAGGTCGTCCGCAGAAACTCGTCGTTGAGCTGCTGCTCCGACTTTCGCGGGGTCCGCGCATCCTGGCGGCGCAGGTAGAACCAGAGCATGGGCGACTTCTCGTGCATCAGCAGGTTCGACACGCGCCACCGGTCCAGGTCCGGCATGGCGTCGTAGACGCGCTGGATGTCCGGGTCGGCGAACGCCATCTCCCAGAAGATGCTCTCGGCGCGGTACTTCGCATAGAGGCTGATGCAGGGCCGCGCCAGCTCCAGGTTGCACCCGGCCGCCAGCTCGGCCAGCGAGTCCACCGTGTAGCTGTGCTCCACCGGGTTGATGAGCAGATCCGCGAAGTCCGACTCCTCCCAGTCCCGGTGGCGGCTGATGAAGCGCGCCATCGTGTTGTCGATGGCGAACCCGGCCGCCAGCCGCTTCGCCACCGGATAGTCGTTGGCCGGCAGCCCCTTCGTCATGATGCGGATCGCCTTCTGGAAGGCGCTCGTGATGGTCCGGTGGAACCGGTTGTAGACGAGCAGCTCCATCAGCCCGTCCCGCTTGAGGGCCCGCGAGAGCCGCCCCAGCGCGTGGGCCGGCTCGTAGGTGTGGTGGATCACCCCCGTGCACACGACGAAGTCGAACTGCTCCTCGTACGTCGCGTCGTTGATGCTCTCCAGCCGGAGCTCGAGGTTCTTGACGCCCAGCGCGGCGGCATTGGCCGCGCAGATCTCGATCGACTTCGTGGACAGATCCGTCCCCAGCACCCGCGCCTTCGGGAAGAGCAGCGCGGTGAGCAGCGCCTGGTTCGTTCCGCAGCCCGCCACCCAGATGGACGCATCCCGGGGCACGGCCGTGTGGCTGAAGTCCCCCACCTCCTGGCTCACCATGATCCGCTCGAACTCGGGATCCTGGAGCGTGTCGAACTTGGACGAGTTCCACGGCCAGGGGAACCGGCTGTAGAACGCGCCGACCTTCTCGTCCACGGACGTGATGGACTCCGCCAGGACGAGGTTCTCCTCGTCGCTCTTCTTCGCGGCCGCTCCGAGCGCGGGCGTCGCGTCACGAGGGAGCTCGGGCTCGGGAATGAAGCGAGGAAGAGGCTCGGCCTCGGTGCTCGCGCCCGTCGCCAGGCGGATCTGCTCGCTGCCCCGGGTCCGCTCGATGCTTCGAGCCAGCGCCGCGATGGTCCGGTTCTCGAAGATGCTGCGCATGTTCAGGTCCACCCCGAGCGCCTCGCGGATCCTCAGGATGATCTGGTTGGCCAGCAGCGAGTGGCCGCCGATCTCGAAGAAGTCGTCGTCGACGCCGATCTCCGCGAGGCCGAGCGATCCGCGCCAGATGGACGCCAGCTCCGTCTCCGTGGGGGTGCTGGGCGCGGCGGACGCGCTCCGCATGCGGCCCTTCACCTCCTCGAGTCGAGGCAGCGCCTTCGTGTCGATCTTCCCGTTGGCGGTGAGCGGCAGGCGCGGGAGGTGGACGAAGTACTGGGGGATGATCTCCTGGCTCAGCATCGTCGCCATGAAGGCGCGCAGCACGGACGAGTCGATCGCATGCTCCGCCGCGTAATAGGCCACGAGCGCGCTGGAGCCAGCATCCGTGCAGAGCAGGACCACGCTGTCATGAACCGCCAGGTGCCGGTTGAGGAGGCTCTTCAGCCCCTCGAGCTCGACACGGTGGCCGTTGAACTTGATCTGGGTGTCGTTGCGGCCCTCGAACGCCAGGACACTCCCGGGCAGCCAGCGCGCGAGATCGCCCGTCCGGTACACCACCTCGCCCTTCACGAAGGGGCTGGGAATGAAGCGCTCCTGGGTCATCCCCGGGTCGCCCAGGTAGCCCAGCGCCAGGCAGTCGCCGCCCAGGTACAGCTCGCCCGTCACCCCCTCCGCCACCGGGGACATGTAGCCATCCAGCACGTAGGCCTGGGCATTCGGCGCCGGCTGGCCGATGGGGACGAAGTCCTGGACATCCGTGCCCGGATCGAACCGGTGCACGATGCACCCCACCGTCGCCTCGGTGGGGCCGTACTCGTTGAAGATCTCCAGGTGGGAGCCGAAGCTCTCCATGGCCCGCAGCGCCAGCCGGGTCTCCAGGCTCTCGCCGCCGACGATGAGCCGCCGCACCTTGCTGCCGGGATGCTTGCGCGTGACGAGCAGCGACAGGTGGCTCGGGGTGAGCTTCACGATGTCGACGCGATTGTCCTCGATGGCGTCCATGAGCGCCGCCCCCGCCGAGGACCCCGGGTAGACGATGATCCTCCCGCCCGAGATGAGCGGGACGAAGATCGACGTCACGGTCAGATCGAAGGCCAGCGACGAGTACAGCGGGAAGGTGGCGACCTCGGAGCCCACGTAGAGCTTCCACGCCCACCACACGTAGGTGGTGAGCGCCCGGTGCGGCACGAGGACTCCCTTCGGACTCCCCGTCGTGCCCGACGTATAGATGGCGTAGGCGGCATCCTCCGGGGAGAGAGTGGCCTCCGGCTCCCTGCCCTCCTGGGGCGAGGGCTCGACCTCCGTGGGAGAGATGCACCGCACCGGGAGATCACGCAGGGGCTCGCCCAGCGATGGCTCCGTGAGGACGATGGAGGCACCGGAGTTCTCGATGACGAACCGCGTGTAGTGGAGCGGTCGCAGCGGCTCCAGGGGGACGTAGGCCGCGCCAGCCTCGAGGCACCCGAGGAGCGCGACGATGAGATCCAGCGAAGGGTTGAGGAGGATGCCGACCCGGCTTCCTGGCCCCACCCCCTGCCGCCGAAGCAGGGAGGCCAGCTGGCGAGCCCTGACGGACAGCTCCTCATAGGTGAGGCGCTCCTTGCCGGACTCCACCGCGACCGCCTCGGGAGTCCGCTGCGCTTGCTTCTCGAAGAGCTTATGAACAGGCTCGGACCTCGGGTAGTCGGCGGTCGTGGGGTTCACATCCACGGGGAAGCGCTGGAGCTCTCTCTCGGTCATCCTGATCTCGGCTTCGTGAGTGACGGACGAAAGATTAAAGCCTTGGGCGCCCCTGTCCCATGGAATCGGAGCCTCGTGGAGGAGCGGAGATGACACGGGTCGGCTCTCCCCGGAGTTCGTGGAGGCGGAGTACCGCAAGCACTTCGGGTGAGCCGGGCGCTCACTCCACCATGGCGCTCACCTCTTCGGTGAACGCGTGCTCGTCCTCGGCGTGCACCACCAGCGGCGGCAGCACCGTCAGGTCCGCGCGGCCGCCCTTCACCGCGTGCAGCAGCACCAGCTTCGCGGGGCGATCGGCCCGCGGGTGCACCATGCGCGCCGTCTTCGGCTCCAGCCGATGCTCCCGGAGCACCGCCGCCAGCTCCGCGAACCTCGCCGCCGGGAACACCACGCACAGGCCCCCCTTCGGTGCCAGCAGGTACCTGGCCGCGCGAGCCACATCCGGCAGCGCGCACGCCACCTCGTGCCGCGCGATGGCCTTCTCCATCGTCAGGCTGCTGCGCCCCGTCGCGCACGCCCGATAGGGCGGATTGCACAGCACGTGGCTGAAGCTGCCCGCCGCGAACTGCCGGTCCACCTGGCGCAGGTCCCCCTGCACCAGCGTCACCTGCTCCTCGCAGCGGTTGAGGTACACGTTGCGCTCGGCCAGCGAGTAGAGCCTCGGCTGGAGCTCCAGCGCGGTGATGTCCTTGCGCCCCAGCCGCTTCGCCAGCACCAGGGGGATGATGCCGCTGCCGGTGCCCAGGTCCATCAGCCGCCCGCGGTGCGCCCCGCCCTCGTACACCGCGAAGTGCGCCAGCAGGATGGGATCCAGCGAGAACCGGTAGCCCAGCCGCCGCTGGAGCACCTGCACCTCACCGCCACAGATGGCGTCCAGCGTCTCCCCGGGCCCCGGGCGCAGCTCCAGCTGCACCTGCCAAGGCCACTCCAGCAGGGGTTTGGAGGACGGGAGCCGCACCTTGAAAAGCTAAGCCTCGGGGTCCAGGAACAGGAGGCCCGCCGGTGGAAGAGGTTCCACTCTCAGCGTTCGCGAGGGCAGCGTCGCGGCAGCCTCCATCACCGCCCGCACCTCCCAGACCGGCGGAGGGTTGAGGGCAAAGCCTGCCTGGTAGAGCCCCGACTCGACGCCCTGCACCAGTTCCTCCAGCTCCCGCACCGGGAACACCTGCGGGTGCCCCGCCGCCTCCGGCTCCTGGATGCCCAGCACCGTGCGCAGCACCAGGGCGTTGAGCAGCGCCAGATCCAGGCTCCGCAGCGTCGGGTTGCGCGGCGCCGCCTTCAGGTGCGCCAGGTCCAGCCCCTGCCGGAACCGGAGGATCTTCCCCCGCCCCTGCGGCATCACCAGCAGCACCGCGTGGTGCCCCGTGATGAGGGTGGCCAGGCGCTCGCGGGCGGCCCCCAGCCCCCGGGGCGTCGTCAGCGGCTCGTCGAGGTCATAGACGCGTGCGTAGGCCGTGACGAGCTTGAGGAAGGTGTCCTCCTTGAACGTGTCCACCCCCTTGAGGGCCCGGTGGATGGGCTCGAGCTGGAGCCCTGGATCGGACAGCGGCACCACCGCCGCCAGCGTCGGGTGCTCCTCGTCCAGCGCCGCCAGCGGGCGCATGGGCGCCTCGTCCAGCACGCCCTGGATGCGCTTGGAGATCGCCGATGGCTCGATGCGTCGCAGCACCACCCGCGAGCCCCGGAACGCCCCCTGCCACACCACCCCCGCCCGCTCGGCCGCCTCCGCCAGCAGGCCTCGCAGCACGCCGTGATCGTCCGCGGCCAGGGTGACCGCGGGCTCCGCGCACCACGAGCGGGGACGGTAGGGATCGTGCTCGAGCGGCAGCGCGGCGTCAGGCCTCAGCGAGCACAGGAGGAAGCGGACCGGAGGCCCGCTCAGCTTCCCCGCGGGGCCATGCAGCTCCACGACGTAGAGGGCCGGCCGGGGATCGCGCAGGACGGCTCCGGACGCGCGCCACCGGCCCAGCTCGGCGTCCGGGTTGGGCGCCTCGAGCAGCGGCCGGACGTGCGAGGGCTGAGGCACGCCTCGGGACGAGGGCCCGTCCGCTTCGAGGTGGGTCCCCAGGGTGGACAAGAGAGCAGGAAACGGAAGGACTCGAGCCATACGGGAAGAAGGTGGGGTCGCCCTCCCTCCCCTGCCACCACGGCCGCCCGTCCGCTCTCCTGGCGGGCAGCTACCAGTAGCCCTTGTAGGGCTTCTTCTTCGAGCGGTAGCCCACTGTGCCCGAGGGAACGGCCGTGCGATCCACGCTCTCCTCCCACAGCAGGCTCACCGTGGTGATGGCGCCCGCGGAGGCCAGGAAGGAGAGCACGTAGGGCGTGGGCTGATCGAAGCCTCCGAGCACCAGCCCGGACAGCAGCAGCACGGCGGCCCCGACCCCCCCGCCGAAGATGTTGGCGCGCAGGACCTGCCCGGAGGTCGGGCTGTAGCGCATGGTGGCGATGGCCAGCGCTCCGGCGCCGATGCCGGGGGCGATCAGCAATGTGTCCGCCCAGGTCTTCCCCCGGATCTCCGTGCCCGAGAAGTGGATGATGGCCAGCAGCAGCGCGCTGGAGGCCAGTCCCCACGCGGCGCCAGAGGAGATGAGCAGGCCGTGGTTGAGCGGGAGCTGCCCGGTGCCCACGACGGCGGTGAGCCACGCGCCCAGCTCCGCGCCGACGAACGAGGACCACGCCAGCACGTCCCGGTCGTCCGCGAGCAGATCCATGAAGCCGCCCAGGAACATGCCTCCCACGACGGAGTTGGCGATGCCGAAGTAGCTCAGCGGCCGATCCACCCAGTTGTTGAACTGCCACCAGGCGGAGGCGCCGAAGCCCAGGCCCGCGCCGATGAGCGTGCCCGCGAGCATCGCCTCGCGCGAGTCACGGTCGATCTTGAACTCCTGCGCGAAGCCCTGGGTGAAGAGGCCGCCCATGGCGCCCAGGAGCGTGTGGTGGAGGATGAACGTCAGGCTGCCCGGCCCCGACAGGAAGGGGCCCTGGCGAGGACGCCCGTCCAGCATCGCCCCGGTGTCCTCGGGAGGAGGCGGCGGCGTGGGGTTGAAGCCCGGCCGCAGCGGCTCCTGGGGTCGCGTGCGCAGCGACTCCGGCTCGGGAGGCGCCACCGGGGCATCACTCGTCCGGGCCGGGGGCTGGGTGTCCGGCGTGGCCTGGATCGTCGTGGTCCCCTGCTGGGTGCCCTGGGTACCCGAGGTGGACGGGGGCGGTGGCACCGCCTGCTGATCCGCGGGCGTGGGCGCCGGGGCGGGAGGCGCCGTCTGCGCATCCGCGGGAGGCGGGTAGTACGGGGTGACCGGGGGCGGTGAGGATGGCGGGGGCTGTGCCCGCGAGGATCCCGGCAGGATGACGGCGATGACGGCGACGGCGAGAAAGCTCCAGGTTCTCAGGTGTGACACGCAAGCACTCCTCAAGCTCCGGCCTCGTAGCCGCGTACCAGAGCGCAACCGAGGCGCTCTTGCACCGGTTTTTTGCTTCGGTCGGCTCAGGCGCGTAGCTCGACCAGGTCCACGAAGATGATCTCCTCCGCTCGCGAGCGGATACGCTCCAGCATCTCCTCCGGCGGCCTGGAGTCCAGCTGGATCTTGCAGCACGCCGCCTGGGCGCCCTCGAAGATGGTGTTCTCGATCTCCTGGGCGTTGATGCCCGCCTGGCGCACGGCGTCCAGCACGTTGGCCAGCACGCCCACCCGATCGTGGTGGCGCACGATGAGCTGGTAGCGCGCCGGCGTCCTCCCCGCGATGTTCACGCAGTTGGGCACCACGCCCTCGTTGAGGAACCTGTCGACGAGCCGCACCGTCTCCCGCGCGATGGCGTCCTGCGCCTGCTCCGTGGAGGCGCCGATGTGGTGCGTGCCGTAGACGTGGGGCAGCTTGCCCAGCTCGCTGTGGAAGGTGGCCTCGCCGCCCTTGGGCTCGTCCGGGAACACGTCCGTGGCCACGGAGATGCGCCCCCGGCGGGCCTCCTCGAGCAGCGCCTCGTTGTCCACCACGTCCGCGCGGCTCGTGTTGATGAACAGGGCCCCGTCCGGCAGCGCCGCCAGCACCTGCCGGGAGATCAGCCCCTTCGTCTCGGACGAGGCGGGCACGTGCACGCTCAGCACGTCGCTCTGGCGGGCCAGGGCCAGCAGGCTCTCCGCCCGCTCGATGCCCAGCGCCTTCGCCCGCTCGGGGGTGAAGGAGCGCGAGTAACCCACCACCCGCATCCCGAAGCTCAGCGCCCGCTCGGCCACCGCCGCGCCGATGGCGCCCAGGCCCACGATGCCCAGCGTGCGCCCATAGAGGCCCCGCGCCTGGGAGAAGCGCTTCTTGTTCCACACGCCCTGGCGCAGCGAGGCCACGTTGTCCGGGATGTGGCGATCCACCGCCAGCATCAGCCCGAACGTCAGCTCCGCCACCGCGATGGCGTTCTGCCCGGGGCAGTTGGCCACGAACACGCCGTGGGCGCTGGCCGCCTTCACGTCGATGGTGTTCACCCCGGCCCCCGCGCGGATGACCAGGGACAGCCCCCTGGCCACCTCGAACACCCTGGCGGGCACCTCCGTGCTGCGCACCACCAGGATGGAGACGTCCCTGGCGGCCTCCGCCAGCGCGTCGCCCTTGAGCCCGGGCCGGAAGTCGACGGTCAGCCCCAACCCCCGCAGGGAATCGAGGTGGACCTTGGGAAACTCGTCGGCGACCAGGACGCGCATCGAGACACCTCCAGTGGGGACCCGCCGGGCAAGCTAGCCCACTCCCCAGGTCGTCCAGCCCGGTTTATCAGCTGGGATTTCCGGGACGTTCAGAGGCTCGCACTTCCAGGGTTCGACGCGGTGCGACGTGCCGCGACGCGTAGGGCGCTCGCGCATCGGAAGGGCACCATGCCTTCTGGCTTCTCCTGGTCCGAGCTCGATGTCGACTCCTCCCGTGTCCTGGTCGTGAACGAGGCGCCCCTGCCCTCCGGGCGGGACTTCGTCCTCTACTGGTGCATGGTGAACCATCGCGCGGACGAGAACCCCGCGCTCGACGCGGCCATCGCCCTGGGCAACCACCTGAGCCTGCCCGTCGTCGTCTACCAGGCCCTGCGTCCGGACTACCCGCATGCCTCGGACCGGCTCCACGCCTTCGCCCTGGAGGGCCTGGCGGAGCTGCCAGCCGCCTGTGCCCGCCACGGGCTGCCGTACTGGCTCGAGCTGCCTCGCAGCCCCCGGGAGCACCGCCCCCGCCTGGCCGAGCTGGGAAAGCGCGCCGCGGCCATCGTCTCGGACTTGTTCCCCGCCTTCATCATCCCCGGCCACCTGCGCGGCGCGGCGAAGGCGCTGGACGTGCCGCTGTTCGCCGTGGACGCCTCCTGCGTGGTGCCCATGCAGCGCATCACCGAGCCCCAGCTCGGCGCGTACACCCTGCGACCCAAGCTCCGGAAGCTGTGGCCGGAGTACCTGGGCCGCTCCTTCTCCCCTCGCCCGCTGAAGGCCACCCGCGCCGCGAAACAGCTCTCTCCGGACTTCGCCCTCTCGGACGCGAAGGCCCTGCGCAAGGCGCTCGACACCTTCCAGATCGATCACTCGGTGCCCCCCGTGCCCGACGTGCGCGGAGGGCGGGCCGCGGCGCTGAAGACGCTCCAGGCCTTCATCGAGACGCGCCTGGAGGGCTACGACACCGAGCGGAACGATCCCGGCAGGGACCAGCAGTCCGGCCTGTCCCCCTACTTCCACTGGGGCCACCTGTTCCCCGGGGAGGCCGCCCGCACCGTGCTGAAGGCCGGCGGCGAGAAGCACCCGGGCATGCAGTCCTTCCTGGAGGAGCTGCTCGTGCGCCGCGAGCTGGCCTTCAACTACTGCACCCACACCGCCGTGCCCCGTCAGCTCTCCGTGGAGTCCCTGCCCCGCTGGGCCCGCGAGTCCCTGGAGACGCACCGCAAGGACAAGCGCGAGCACCTCTACTCCCTGGAGGAGCTGGACGGGGCGCGCACGGGGGATGGCCTCTGGAACGCGTCCCAGCGCGAGCTGCGCGAGCGCGGCCGCATCCACAACTACCTGCGCATGCTCTGGGGCAAGAAGATCCTCGAGTGGAGCCCCACCCCCGCCGAGGCGCTCCAGCGCATGGCCCACCTCAACGATCGCTACGCCCTGGACGGGCGGGATCCGGCCAGCGTGGCCAACTTCATGTGGGTGCTCGGGCTGCACGACCGGCCCTTCCAGGAGCGGAAGGTGCTCGGCAAGGTGCGTCCGATGAGCTCGCTGCGAACGGCCGAGAAGTTCGACCTGGGGCCCTACCTGGAGCGGTGGGCCCGACCGGGGGATGCCCCCGTGAAGCTCCCTCGCCGCCGGAATCCGAAGAAGTAGCAGGGCTGTTGACTTCCGCGCTTCCGGGGATCACTCGGCGGTTCCCTTCCAGCCGCTTCATCACTAAACCGGCGGAACAGCTACCCCGATCAGGAGCCAGTATGGGCACGATGAAGTTCGAGGTCTTCCACACCCTGCAGAAGGACGAGGCGAAGAAGCGCGTCGAGCAGCTCCTCCACTACTGGGGCACCAAGTACGGCGTGAAGTCCGACTGGGCCGGCGATGGCGCGAAGCTCAACGGCAAGGTGATGGGCATCAACCTGGATGCCTCCTTCGTCATCACCGACAAGGCCATCCAGGGCGAGGGCACCGACCCGGGGCTGCTGCTGCGCGGCCAGGCCAAGGCCTACCTGCAGAAGAAGTTCGCCTCGGTGCTCGACCCGGCCAAGAGCCTGGCCGACATCAAGGGCGACATGGACAGCTAGTGTCCGTCTTCCTCCAGCGCCGCCAGCGCGTAGCGCGCCACCCGGGCAATCGCCTCCGGTGAGTCCGGGATGTCCGGGTAGTGGCCCGCCAGCGGGCGCTGGGGGAAGCGCAGCTGCGCGATGGCGTTGCGGTAGCTGCGCCGCGCGCCCTCGCGATCCTTCGTGCGCTCCTGCACCTGCGCCAGCAGGTAGTGGCCGATGGCCAGCGTGGGCTCCAGGAAGAGCGCCTTGCTCAGCTCGGAGCGCGCCTCGGCCAGCTGGCCCGCCTGCAGCGCCGCCACCCCGCCGAAGACGCGCGCCTCCACGCACAGGGGCTCTCTCGCGAGCGCTTGCGCGAAGGCCTCTCGCGCCTCGTTGATGCGGCCGGTGAGCGAGTGGAGGTTGCCCAGCGTCAGCAGCGCGTCCAGGTGCCCCGGCTCGTCCACCAGCAGCTTCTCCACCTCGCGGATCGCCGCCGGGAAGTCGCTCTGCATCATCTTCCGCATCGCCTGGTTGAGCCGCTCGGCGGGCGGCAGCGCCTTGGCGCCCCCGGGCACCTCCGTGGTGCGCATCACCCGCGGCTCGGCCGAGCCCACCGGGGGCATCTCCAGCGTCAGGCGCGCTGGACGGGGAGGATCGTACAGGCTCTTGCTCTCGGAGCCGGCGCCCTGCTTCGCGTTGGCGGCCAGCCGCTCCCGGATGGAGTTCAGCGCATCGGCCGGAGACACCGCGGGCTTGGGGCCCCCCGCGCTGGCGGTGGTCTCCGGTGGGCGCGGACGCGGCGGCAGCCCGGAGCTCGGCATCGGCACCGGCGTCGTCAGCGGTATCGCCGTCCCACCCGCCGGAGTCGTCGACGGCTGCGGAATGGGCGGCAGCGTCGGCCGGGCCTTCGGATCCGCCACCGGGCGCCGGTATACGAACGCCCCGTCCACCTCGATCATCTCGAAGCGGTCATAGACCTTGAAGAGGCTCTCCGAGTAGCCCAGGAACAGCAGCCCGCCCGGACGCAGCGCGTTCAGGAACCGGTCCATCAGGCCGCGGATGGTGGGCAGATCGAAGTAGATGATGACGTTGCGGCAGAGGATGAGGTCCAGCGAGCCCGGCGCCACCATGCCGTCGAAGGTGGGCGCGGCGAGGTTCAACCCCTCGAAGCGCACGTACTCCCGGATGCCGGGCTGCACCTCCAGCCCCTCCTCCACCGGCTTGAAGAAGCGCTCGAGCCGCTCCGAGGCGATGTTGCCCGCGCGCCGCACCGAGAAGCGCCCCTGCCGGGCGGCCTCCACCGCCGCCAGGTTCAGGTCCGTGGCCCAGACGTCCACCTCCATGGACAGCGCGCCCAGCTCCGACATCACCATGGCCACGCTGTAGGGCTCCTCGCCCGTGGCGCACCCGGCGGACCAGATGAAGACCTTGCGCATCTCCCGCCGCGCCTTCGCCAGCAGCTGCGGGAGGATGAAGCGCTCCAGCGCCCGGAACTGCTTCGGGTCCCGGAAGAACTCCGTGTGCCCCACCGTCACCAGCGGCAAGAGCGCGCGCAGCTCCTGCTCGCCGCCCACCTCGCGGAGCCGCTGCACGTAGGCCTCCGGATCGGTGACGCCCACCGCGGGCATGCGGGTGGACAGCGCCAGCCGGAGGCTGTGGAACCCGTCGGGCGTGATCTTCAGACCGGCCCGCTCCAGCAGGAGGGCGGCGAGCTGCTGCAGGGCCTTCTGGCTCACATTCAGCACGTCTCCACCCACTCGAGGAGGGTTGGTCCAATCCTATCCAGGGCGAGGACTTCCTCCGCCGCGCCGATCTGCACCGCCTCACGTGGCATGCCGTAGACGGCACACGTCTCCGCGTTCTGCGCGATGGTCCTCCCGCCACGCTCGCGGATCTCCTTCAGCCCCCGCGCCCCGTCACGCCCCATCCCCGTGAGGATGACCCCGATGCACCGGCGCCCGAACGCCTCCGCCGCCGAGGATAGCAGCAGATCGCACGAGGGCCGGAACCCGCGCACCGGCGGCCGGCCATCCAGCACCAGCTTCCCATCCGAGCGCACCAGCATGTGCGCGCCCGAGGGGGCGATGTACACCGAGCCCGGCTCCATCATCTGCTCGTGCGTGGCCTCCAGCACTCGCAGTGGTGTCTCCGTGGACAGCCAGTGCGCCAGCCCCTCGGTGAAGCCGTCGCTGATGTGCTGGCAGATGGCCACCGGCGCCGGGAACTTCTTGGGGATGACGCGGAGCACCTGGGAGATGGCCTTGGGCCCGCCCAGCGACGCGGCGATGGCCACCAGCGGGAAGGGAGCCTCCGGGCCCTCGTGGGCCCCCAGCCGCTTGAGCTTGCCCTGGACGTGGCGCACCACGCGCACCTGCGCCAGCATCGTCAGCCGCCGCGCGATGGAGTGCCAGTACTCCGGGCCAGGCGCCGGCGTGCGCTCCATCACGTCCAGCGCGCCCAGCGCCAGCGCCCGGAAGGCCTCCTCGCGCGACAGTTGCTTCGGATCCAGCGCGAGGATGGGCGTGGGGCGCTCCGCCATGATGCGCTCGATGGCGTCCAGGGCATCCACCGAGGTGAGATCCATGAGGACCACGTCGGGGCTCTGCGCCTGCACCACCTCCAGGGCGTCGATGAAGGCGCACTCCCCCGCGCTCGTCAGGGAGTCACTGTCGAAGAGGTTGCGGGCCATGAGGCGGAGCCCTCCGCCCACGAGCAGCACGCGATATGACAGCCCTGAAGTGATGCGCACGCGGTCCCCTTCAACTGCCCGTCACGTCAACCGCTCGATGGTCTGGGCGAGGCTCTCCACACCTAGCTCGCCCTTGACGAGGTAGCCGTCCGCCCCCGCCTCCAGGCCGCGCCGCTTGTCCTCCGGAGAGGCCAGCGAGGACAGGATGATGACGGGGATGCGAGCCACGGCGGGGGTCGTCTTCAGCCTCCGGGTGAGCGAGAAGCCATCCATCTTTGGCATCTGCACGTCGGTGAGGATCAAATCATACGAATTGATCTGCACCTTCGAGTAGGCCTCCTCGCCGTCCTGCGCCTCCTCCACCGAGTGGCCGAGCGCCTTGACCAGCGCGCCTTCGGTGGCCCGGGCGATGGGCGAGTCGTCCACCAGCAGCACCCGCAGCCGCTTGGAGGACTGCTGCTGGGTGACGGGGCGCGCCATGCGACGCACCTCGGTCATGATGTCCGGCACGTGGCACAGCACGGCGATGCGCCCGTCCTCCAGCGCCGCGGTGCCGGCGATGAAGGGCGCGCCCTTGAGGAAGTCCCCGCCGCACGGCTTGACGGCCACCTCGCGCTCGTCCACGAAGCCGTCCACCACCAGCGCCGCGTTGTCCTCGCCGTGGCGGACCACCACCGCGGGCGGCTTGTCCATGCGGTTGCCGCCGTTGACGCCCAGCAGCGGCCCCATGGCCACCAGCGCGATGGGCTTGCCGCGGTGCTTGATCGCGATGGTGCCGAACACCTCCATCCGATCCTCGGGCTTCACGCGCGTCACCGCCACCACGTCCGCCGCGGGGATGCCGTACACGTCGTCCCCCAGGCGCACCAGGAGGACCTTCATCAGCGCCAGCGACTGGGGCAGGCGCAGCGTGATGGTGGTGCCACGGCCGATGCGGCTGGAGACCCCCACCGAGCCGCCCAGCGTCTCCACCTTCCGCTTCACCACGTCCATGCCCACGCCGCGGCCGGAGATCTCGCTGACCTGATCGCGCGTGGAGAAGCCGGGGCGGAAGATGAGATCGACGGCCTCGCGCTCGGACAGCGCGACGGCCTGGGCCTGGGTGATGAGGTGCCGGCTGACGGCCACGGCCTTCAGCCGCTCGGGATCGATGCCGCGGCCGTCATCCTCCACCTGGATGTGGAGCATGTCGCCGTCGGCGCGCACGCGGATGCGGACCTTGCCCGCGGCGGCCTTGCCGAGCTGCTGGCGGGCCTCCGGGGACTCCAGGCCGTGATCCACCGCGTTGCGCAGCAGGTGCACCAGCGCGTCGCGCACATCCGCGAGCATGGAGCGATCCACGCCCAGGTCGGCGTTCTCGACGACGAGGTCCACCTCCTTGCCCTGGTTGCGCGCCAGCTCGCGCACCGCCCGGGGGAAGGCGTCGAAGACGGTGGACAGCGGCACCAGCCGGGCCTCGGCCACCCCGTCCGCCATCTTGGCCAGGTTGCCGTGCAGGATGTTGATGCCGTCGTCATTGCGCCGCAGGAAGCGGAACGCGTCGTCCCGCAGCATGTGCAGATCGCTCTCGATGCCCTCCAGCATCGTCCGCAGATCCGGAGAGAGGGTCAGCTCGTCGCTCAGCCGCAGGAAGCGGTCGCTCAGGCGCGAGAAGCGCTCGAACAGGTGGGCGGTCTCCTGGGCCCGGAGCCGACCCCGGGCGCTCTCCACGAGCAGATCGCCCGAGAGCACGCCCAGCGCGTCGAGCACCTCGACGTTCACCCGGATGCTGCGGTCGGCGATGGCCGGCTTCGCGCTCGGCGCGGCCGGAGCCTCTTCCTCGGCCCGCGGCGGGGCCGAAGCCTGGGCGGGCGCGGTGGCCGGAGCCTGGGCTGGAGCCGCCGGACGCGGAGCCTGGGCCGCCATCGTGGCGGCGGGTGCGGCCGGAGCCGGTGCCGCGGGCGCGGGGGCAGGCTTCGCGGCGGGCGCGGCCTTCCCACTGAGGGTCGGCGCCGGGTGGCCGGAAGCGGCCGCCAGCGCCTGGACCATCTCCTCGCTGGTGGGAGTGCCCGTGTGCGCGGCTGGCAGATCCTCGATCAGATCCGACAGCACGTCGCATGCGCGCAGGAGCAGGTCCGTGGCCACCTCGGTGGCCGTCTTGCCTTCGCGCTCGGCGCGCAGTACGTCCTCCGCGGCGTGCGCCAGCTGGCCGATGGCGGCGAGCCCCAACATGCGGGCCTCGCCCTTCATCGTGTGCAGCTCGCGCGCCACGTCGTCCGCCGCCTGCTCAGCGGTCTCCTTCTCGAGGTCGAGGACCCCGAGCTGGATCTTCTGCAGCCGGTCGGCGGTGACCTCCTGGAACTTCTTCAGGAGGGATTTCTTGAGGGCCTCGGTATCCATGGCCGGCAGTGCTCCGGGGGGCTTGGGCGAGCGGGGGAGCCCGCCTCACCCTCCGGTCGGTCCTAGTCCGCCTTGAAGCGCTTGATGAGCTCCGCCAGACGACCCGCCAGCTGCGACAGCTCGGCCGAGGCGCCCGTGGCCTGCTTCGAAGCCTGCGTCGTCTGCCGCGTCACGTCCTCGATCTCCGCCATGGACGCCACCACCTGCTCGGTGGCCGTGCGCTGCTGCTGCGTGGCGAGGTTGATGACGCGCGCCGCGTCGCTGGTCTCCTGGACACCGGCGAGGATGCCCTCGACGGCCTGCGCGGCCACGGCGCCCAGCTTCTCGCCGGACTCGGTGGCCACCTTGGAGGCCTCCGCCGCGCTGCCCGCGTTGGCCGTGGCCTCGCGGATCTCGGTGATGAGGCTCTTGATCTCCTTGGTGGAGTCCAGGACGTTCTCGGCCAGCCGCCGCATCTCCGCCGCGACGATGGAGAAGCCCTTGCCGGCCTCACCGGCGCGGCTGCCCTCGAGCGCCGCGTTGAGCGCCAGCAGGTCCGAGCGGTCGGCGATCTCGTCGATCACCTCCACCACCGTGCCGATGCGCTCCACGCGCTTGGACAGCTTGGCGATGGAGTCCGCCACGGCGATGCCGTCGCTGCGGATCTGCTGCATGGCCTGGATGAACTCGGCGATGGCGCCGCGGCCCGCGCGCGCCGCGCCCAGCGTCTCCTCGGCCACGCGAGCCACCGCGCCCGCGTTCTCGGCGATCTGCGCCGAGGCGTGCTTGAGCTCCTCCATGGTCGCCGTCGTCTCGTGGATGGCGGCGGCCTGTTCAGTGGAGGACGTCTCGTGCTGCGTGGAGGCGGCCAGCACCTGGTTGGCGGACGAGGACAGGCGCAGCGCCGCCTCGTTGATCTCGCGCACGAAGGTGCGCAGCGTCTCGATCACCTTGCCGAAGCCCTCGAGCAGCGGGGCCAGCTGGGGATCTTCCGTCGTGGTGTTCCAGCGCGACAGGTCTCCCTCGCGCACCAGGGCGATGAGGGCGTCCAGCGCCTGATCGATCTCCTGGGCCGCGACCTGCTTGCGGTGCTCGGAGTCCGAGAAGCGCTCGAGGACCTGGTTGAACAGGGTGGCGACCTCCGCCATCTCGCCGCTGACGATCTCCGAGGCCACGCGGGCCTGGAGGTTGCCGGCCAGCACCGACTTGAGCGTGTCGGACAGGGGCTTGAGGGACGGGGCGTTCCCGTTGGCCGAAGTCTTCGCCGCGCTCTTGGTCGCCGCGGGCTTCTTCGCGCCACGGGCCTTGGTCGGCTTGTCGTTGGTGGTGTCCAGGGCCATTGCTGTCAGTGCCTTCCTTGCGTCTTAGCGGTTTCGACCAGATCGATGAGCAACACGAGGCGGGCCTGATCCAGGCACGCACCGATGGTAAAGCGGGCGGCGTTCACGGCGGGCGGCAGCCGGCGGAGATCCCCGACGGGGATGGGGCGCACGCCCCGCACAACATCCACCTTGAGGTGGGACTCTCCCTCCTCGGTGGAGAACACGAGTGCCCGCCTGCCGTGCTTGAGCTCCCCCAGCTCCACCCGGGAGAGATCCTCCGGCAGCGAGCGTTCGATGCGCAGCACCTGCGAGGCGTCCGTGCCATAGAGGTGCTCGCCGACCTCGAAGAAGAGGATGTCCACCTCCTCCTCGACGGACGTCTGTTCGTCCATCATCGCGACACCGCCCGCTGCCGCGCCGTCTGGAGCAGCTTGGAGAAGTTGAGCAGGTTGATGGTCTCCTCGGCGGTGGGCCCGGCGACGACCCCCAGCATGTGCTCGGTGGCGGCGTCCGCGCCCATGGGCGGCGGGAGGATGTCGGAGACGAGGATCTTCCGCAGCCCCAGCACCGTGTCCGCCACCACGCCGGCCACGTAGCTGCCGCTGACGCCCACGAAGATGCGCGTGCGGGGCATGATGCGCGCCTCGCCCTTGGCCAGGAAGCGCAGCAGATCAATCACCGGCAGCACCTCGCCGCGGTGGCCGGTGACGCCCAGCAGGAACGAGGGGGCCCGCGGCAGCGGCGTGAGCAGCCCCGCGCGGAGCACCTCGAGCACGTTCTCGCTGGGCACACCGAGGCGCAGGTCTCCTACACGGAAGCAGAAGAACTCTTGCTCGGGCCGGGCCTGAGCTGCGATGGCACGGTCCGGCGCGATGCGGAGCGCTCGTTGGAGGGGAGTCGAAGTCAAGGCGCCAAAGTATCCGGAGGCGATCAAAACGGGTCAAGGGGACTTGCTCGGTCGCCTGCCTGCATGCCGTTTCGATGGTCCCCCAAGCCTCAACAGTGTAGGGTTGCTTCAGGATTCTTGAGGAGGCAGATGTCCCGAGTACTGGTCATCGACGACAGCCCGATGCTGGTCGAGCTCACCGTGCGGGCGCTCAGCGCGGCTGGTTACCAGGCGAGCGGCGCCATGGATCTGGCCAGCCTCGAGCAGAAGCTCGCGGAGGGGCCGTTCGCGCTGATCCTGATGGACGTCAACATGCCGGAGATGTTCGGTGACGACGTCGTCGAGTACCTGCGGACCCAGAAGAAGGTCACCGCCAAGCTGGTGCTCTACTCGGACATCTCCGAGCAGGAGCTGGCCACGAAGGTTCGGACCTCGGGAGCGGACGGCTACATCCTCAAGGGCGGCGGCCTGGAGGCGGTGCTCGAGGGGGTCATCAAGCTGATCGGCTCTCCCGCCCTCACCGCGACGCCTCCGGTCTCCTCCCCTCCTCCACCGGCGCCGGTCCCCTCGGAGCCCCCCGCCGCCTCGCCAGCTCCGGCCGCCAGCGGCTCGCCCGCGCCCTCCCTGGCCCCGGCCACCGGGAGCCTGGCGGCCGCGAAGACGGGGGGGGCGCAAGCCGCGCATCCTCATCGTGGATGACAGCGAGATGACGGCGCAGATCATCGCGGCGGACCTGCTCACCAAGGGCTTCGAGGTCCACGTCGCGGACACGGCCGACAAGGCGACGAAGATCATCCTCAAGAAGCAGACGCGCCCGGATCTGGTGCTGCTGGACGTGCGGATGCCGAACGTGAACGGCGAGCAGTTCTGCCGGTTCATCAAGAGCAACAGCCTGTTCCGCGGCATCAAGGTGCTGCTGTGTTCGGGAGAGAACGTCGAGGAGCTGCAGCGCATCTGCCGCGAGGCCGGCGCGGACGGCTACGTCCCCAAGGACGCGGTGATGAGCAGCCTGGTGGCCAAGGAGCTCGGCCCCGCTCCCGCTCCCCAGGAGTAGCCCCTGTCGGGGAATGTATGACCCGCTGAGTGACGCACTGCCATTTGCGGTTGGCGGTGCCGCGGTCGCACTCCCAGCGAGAAACGCACTGCCAGCATGGCGTAGCTGCTCCCGCGGTGGAATGGCGCCCCATTGATTCCGCGCCCCGTGTCCGGAGATGGTGCCGCCGTCCCGTGGGCATGTTCACTATGCCGCAAAGGTCCGCGCGCTGAGCGCTCCTGGGACACTCACAGGGGATGCGATGAGACTCGAGCGGCGGCTGGCCTGGCTGGCCTGGGTATGGATTGTGGTGGGAGGGTGCGGAGGCCCGGAGTCCCCCCGGAGTGGCTCGGAGCAGGCGGCCCGAGGCGCCGCGCAGGCCCTGGCGAGCCTGCCGACGCCCGTGCTCGTCAAGGACATCTGGCCCGGCAACCTCGCCTCGAATCCCGGCGTCCTCACGAACGTCAACGGCACGCTCTTCTTCGCGGCGGATGACGGCGTCAACGGAGTGGAGCTGTGGAAGAGCGACGGCACCGATGCTGGCACCGTGCTCGTCAAGGACATCCGCCCGGGTGCCCTCGGCTCGGACCTGAGGGACTTCGCGAGCGTGAACGGCACGCTCTTCTTCTCCGCCAACAGCTCGGGCTTCGGGCCGGAGTTGTGGAAGAGCGACGGCACCGCCGCGGGCACGGTGTTCATCAAGAGCTTCTCCTACGTCAGCTCCTTCACCGTGGTGAACGGGACGACCTTCTTCGTGGGCGGCGACGGCACCCGAGGCATCGAGCTGTGGAAGACGGACGGCACCACCGCGGGCACGGTGCTCGTCCGGGACATCCGCTCCGGCTCCCTGGCCTCCTACCCGTCCGAGCTGACCGCGATGAACGGCGTGCTCTACTTCCGCGCCAACGATGGCACCAACGGGGAGGAGCTGTGGCGGAGCGACGGCACCACCGCGGGCACGTACCTCGTCAGGGACCTCGAGTCCGATGTGAATGCCGGCGGTCCCGACAACCTGCTCGCGGTGAACGGCAGGCTGTTCTTCAATGCCCGTGCCCCCACGCTCGGCTACGAGCTGTGGACGAGCGACGGCACCAGCGGAGGTACCGTCCTCTTCAAGGACATCGTCCCGGGCAACCTCAGCGGGGATCCCATCAAGCTGACAGCCTTCGGTAACGGGTTCTTCTTCACCACCACCAACGCCACGGGCGGCTATGAGCTGTGGAAGAGCGACGGCACCGCCGCCGGCACCGCGCGCTTCGGGACCTTCCGCGTGAAGGGCACCTACCCCGCCACGGACCTCATCAACGTGCAGGGCACGCTCTACTTCGTGAGCGACGAGGGCACCCACTACGCCCTGTGGAAGAGCGATGGCACCCTGGCGGGCACCGTCCGCATGAAGGACTTCGAGCCCAGTGTCATTGCCCTGGGGAGTCTGACTGCATCCGGGAGCCGGCTCTTCTTCTACACCATCGGAGGGACAGAGCCGGGCCCCCCGCTCTGGGTGAGCGACGGCACGGAGGCGGGCACCCGGCCCGTCCGGACCTTGCGGATCGCCAGTCCGCTGGCGGATGTGGGGGGAAAGGTGTTCGTCTCCGCCACTGATGGCGGGCTCGACGGCTTCGAGCTGTGGAAGAGCGACGGCACCGACGCGGGAACGGTGCAGGTCAAGAACATCCGGACCACGCCAGGCTCCTCCACGCCGGGGGCCCTCTACGGCGTGAATGGCACGGTGTACTTCACGGCCACCGAGGGCGTTCATGGCCGCGAGCTGTGGAAGACGGACGGGACGGAGACGGGCACTGTCTTCATCCGGGACATCAACACGCGCGATCCCACGTCGTACTATGAGTCCACGCCGCGAGAGTTCATCGCGAAGGACGAGAACACGATCTTCTTCAACGCCGTGGAGGACAACCTCGGCAGGGAGCTGTGGAAGACGGATGGCACGGCGGCAGGAACGACGCTCGTCCGGAACATCGCCTCCAGCTCCAGCAGCTCGTCTCCGGAGCGCCTCACGATCGTGAACGGCACGCTCTTCTTCCGAGCGACGGATAGCAGCACGGGCTACGAGTTGTGGAAGAGCGACGGCACTACCGCCGGCACCGTGATCGTCAAGGACATCTGGTCCGGCTTCAGCAGCTCCAACGCGACCAACCTCACGGAGTTCAACGGCACCCTCCTCTTCTCCGCGAACAACGGGAGCATCGAGGCGCTGTGGAAGAGCGATGGCACCTCGGCCGGCACCGTCCTGCTGAAGGACTTCTCCTCGGTCCCCTCCAACTTCACCCGGGTGGGCAGCACCCTGTTCCTCTCCGCCGCCCAGAGCGCGACTGGCACCGAGCTGTGGAAGAGCGATGGCACCGCCACCGGCACCGTGCTCGTCAAGGACATCCGTTCCGGCTCCACCAGCTCCCAGCCTGGCAACCTCACCGAGGTCAACGGGACGCTCTTCTTCACGGCCGACAACGGCACCCAGGGTCGGGAGCTGTGGAAGAGCGACGGCACCGCCACCGGCACCGTGCTCGTCAAGGACATCGCCCCGGGCGCGACGGCCTCCAGCCCGACGGCCCTGGTGAACTTCAATGGCACGCTCCTCTTCGCGGCCAATGATGGCGCCAGCGGCGTGGAGCTGTGGCGCAGCGATGGCACGGAGGCCGGCACGTGGCGCGTGCGGGACATCCGCCCTGGCGCCACGGGCTCCGCCGTGTCGCGGCTCGTGGTGGCGGACGGGGTGCTCTACTTCGTCGCGGATGACGGCGCCACCGGCAGCGAGCTCTGGCGGAGTGACGGCACGGAGGCGGGGACCATGCTCGTCGCCGACCTGGCTCCGGGCGCCGCCGCTTCTGCGCCGGACCTGCTCACCCCTGTCGGGGCGACGCTCTATTGGGTGGCGGAGGACGGGGTGCACGGCCGCGAGCTGTGGCGGCTGCAGGCGGTCGCGGACACGACGCCTCCGGTGGTGACGTGCCCCGCGGGCAGCACCGCCGAGGCCACGGGCGCGTCGGGCGCCACGGTGACGTATCCGCCGGCCACGGCGACGGATGATCAGACGACGGCGCCGGTGCTGAGCTACAGCCACCCCAGCGGGGGCGTGTTCCCGCTCGGGGTGACGACGGTCACCGTCACCGCGACGGACGAGGCGGGCAACGGCGCCACGTGCAACTTCACCATCACCGTGCGGGACACCACCGCGCCCGCGCTCACCTGTCCCTCCGACGTGACGGTGGACGCGCAAGACACGGAGGGCGCCACGGTGACGTACCCGCCGGCCACCGCCTCGGATGCGGTGTCCACGCCGCAGGTGACGTACAGCCAGGGCTCGGGCACTCGCTTCGGCGTGGGCACCACCGTCGTCACCGCCACCGCGATGGATGGGGCGAACAACACCTCGACGTGCGCGTTCAACGTCATCGTCCGGCTCCCTTCGCCGCCCACCGCCACCTGCCCGGCGGACGTGACGGCCGAGGCCACCAGCGCGAGTGGCGCCGTGGTGAGCTACCCGCCTGCCACGGGCACGGGCCCGGCGCCTGTGTCGGTGAGCTACAGCGGGGCTTCGGGCACGGAGTTCCCTCTGGGCACCACCTCCGTCACCGCCACCGTGACGGACGGGCTGGGCCGCACCGCTTCGTGCAGCTTCGCCGTCCTCGTGCGTGACACGACGCCTCCGGCCGTGTCGTGCCCGGCGAACGTCACCGTGGAGGCCACGGGGGCCGAGGGTGCGAGCGTCACCTATTCCTCCGCGACCGCGTCGGATGCCGTCACGGCTTCGCCCTCGCTGACCTACAGCCACGCGAGCGGTGCTTCCTTCCCGCTGGGTTCCACGACTGTGACGGCCACGGCCAAGGATGGCGCGGAGAACAGCGCCACCTGCTCCTTCACCGTCACGGTGCGAGACACCACTGCCCCCGTGCTCACCTGCCCGGCGAATCTCACCGTGGAGGCCACCAGCGATCAGGGTGCGAATGTGAGCTATCCGCCCGCCTCCGCCACCGACGCCGTGTCCTCTCCGGAGGTGACGTACAGCCTGCTGTCGGGCACCACCTTCGGTCTCGGCGTGACGCGCGTCACGGTGACCGCCACGGATGGCGCCGCCAACAGCGCCACCTGCGAGTTCCTCGTCACCGTGCGAGACAACACTGCCCCCGTGCTCACCTGCCCGGCGAACCTCAACGTGGAGGCCACCAGCGCCCAGGGCGCGGCAGTGAGCTATCCGCCCGCCTCCGCGACCGACGCCGTGTCGTCCCCGGAGGTGACCTACAGCCAGCTGTCGGGCACCACCTTCGGTCTCGGCGTGACGCGCGTCACGGTGACCGCGAAGGATGGCGCCGCCAACAGCGCCACCTGCGAGTTCCTCGTCACCGTGCGAGACACCACCGCGCCCGTGCTCACCTGTCCGGCGGACGTGGTGGTCGAGGCCACCAGCGACCAGGGCGCCGCGGTGGACTTCCCGAGCGCCAGCGCCACGGACGCCGTCACCGCGTCGCTGGTGCCCACGTATAGCCACGCGCGCGGCGCCACCTTCCCGCTCGGCGTGACGAACGTGACGGCTTCTGTCTCGGACGCGGCAGGCAACACGGGCACGTGCGGCTTCACTGTCACCGTGCGCGACACGAGTGCGCCCGTGCTCACCTGCCCGGCGGACGTGACGGCCGAGGCCACCAGCGCGCAGGGCTCCTCCGTGGAGTTCCCCCCCGCCTCGGCGCGGGACACCACCTCCATGATGGACGTGACGTACAGCCACGCCTCGGGCTCCACCTTCGCGCTCGGCGCCACGCTCGTCACGGCCACGGCCTCGGACTCCGCGGGCAACACGGCCTCGTGCACCTTCACCATCACCGTGCGAGACACCACTCCGCCCGAGCTGGGATGCCCGGCTCCGCTCATCGCGGAAGCCCAGTCCTCGACGGGCGCGGACGTCGTCTTCTCCTCGGCCGCACCGCGTGATGCCGTGACGCTCGCGCCCACCGTCTCGCTCAGCCATGCGCCGGGCAGCCGCTTCCCGCTCGGAATGACGGAGGTCCAGGTGTCCGCCGCCGATGAAGCCGGCAACTCCCGCACCTGCTCCTTCACCGTCACGGTCCGCGACACCACCTCGCCCACCCTCACCTGCCCGGCCGACGTGAAGGTGACAACGCCCTCCCAGGAGGGAACAACCGTGACCTACGCGCCCGCCTCCGCCTCGGACGCGGTGTCCCCGGTGGCTCCGGCCTACAGCCAGCCGTCCGGAACGTCCTTCGCGGCCGGCACCACGCCCGTCACCGTCACCGCCACCGACGAGGCGGGCAACGCGTCCTCCTGCACCTTCCAGGTGGTGGTCGAGGTGAGCTCTCCGGTGGTGGTGGAGCCTCCTCCCGAGAGCCTCGGCTGCTCCTGCGGCGCGGGCTCGAGCGGCCCGCAGAGCCTGGGCTGGGGCGCGCTGCTGATGCTCGCGTGGGCCACGGCCCGCCGTCGTCTCGGTCGGGAGGACTGAGCGGAGTGCACCCGGAGGGCGCTCGGGTCACTCCCTCTCGGCGGGGAAGTCAGTCACCGCGGTCTTCCCCGCCCACCATCCTGGCCTCGTCGGCGTAGCCACAGGAGCCCTCCTTGATCAGCTGGGGCTTGCCCTCCTTGAGGCTGATGCCGTCCTTCCCGATGGAGACCACCACCTTGGCCTTCCACGCCTTGAAGTAGTCGCCGGCCGGGGAGCACGGCGGGTCTCCATAGTCGAGGCTGGAGACCAATCGCTCCCCCTCGACCGTGAATGCCTCGAGCCTCGTCGCATCGCTCGGGCCATCGTGCACCTGGGACTCCACCAGCTTCCGCGTCTTGGAGTCGATGAGCAGGTAGACCGTCTTCACGGTGAAGTAGGAGCGCGCGAAGTCCCCCGCCTCGTCCCAGCTGTAGTGGAAGGCCAGACCCGCGAGCACCTTCCCCTTCTGAGCCACGCGCTGCGCCCCTTTCAGTTCCCAGAGGACGGGCTCATCCGCGGGATCGCGGGTGACTTCCTCTCCCTGTGGGCACTCCAGGGCCGGCGTCTCCTTGCCAGGCTTGTACTTCACGGTCCGGGTGTAGACGTCCGCGTAGAGCGTCTGGAAGATGCGCAGCGGCTCCGCCACCTTCTCCTTGGGGCAGAGCCCCAAAGCCACGATGAAGAACCCGGGCTTCAGCCCCTCCACCCTGGCGCTCTCCAGCACCACGGGCTTCACTACGTAGATGTCCTCGAGCGCCTTCAAATAAGCGTCGAGTCCTTCCTGCTGTTGCTCGGCCTCCTCCCGCGTCTTCCCTCCAGACCAGACGATCAGCTCGGCTTCCCCCGGCTGTCCCGCTGGCGCGGTGGGCGGAGCGGCATCCACCGACCTGCCCACGAGCCCCAGCACCAGTCCCACCAGAACTCCCACAGCGCGCACAGCACTCGGCATGAAGCACCTCACGGTGGAGACAATAGTCGACCGATATTGAGCGTAGGGCTGATTCCCTTCGACCGCGTAGCCAATCACTTGTCGGCGAGCCAGCGGCGGCCCCTTCCGGGCCTACGCGGCGTGAGAGTGTCCTGGCATACTCCAGAGTGGGCCACCTTTTGCCTATGGCTCCCCGCAGGACCGAAAGGGCATTGGCCATGCGTCTCCGAACTTGCAGCGCCCTCCTGCTCCTTCTCTCGGCCTGCGCGACGATGGATCCGATCCCGGGAGAACCGGAGGACCCGAGCCAGAGGCTCGCCAACCTTCAGCGGGCGGCCCTCTACCCCTGGACGGATGATGGGCAGTGCGTGGTGCGAGAAGCCTCCAACGAATGGCCTATCCTGGCGGAGCGGTGCTTTAACGCTCTCGACCGCGACAGGGTGAGGTTTCGGGATGTGACAAAGAAATGCGCTGTCGCCTACGCGGATGCAGCCGTTCCTGCAGCCCCCGCGGTCGTAGCCCTCTGTATCTTTGCGTCTCCGGCGGTTGTCACTGGAGCAGTGATTGTCATTGGAACCGTGGTGGTGGCGGTTGCCATCAAAGAGGGGATTGACGCTTATCAACGGAACGCATCCCGCGAGCGTGCGAAGCCCAAGACGCAACCGAGACCCGCCGAGGAACCGTTTGCGAACCAAACACCCAAGCCAAAGGAATCACCCACCGGAGACATCTTCCCAGTACCGGACTCCACCCAGCCCCGCCTGGAGTGCGAACCGGTCCCGGTGCCTCGCGCAACCAAAGATGAGCCGCATAACGAGTGCGCCGACAAGTTTCCGCCGAACCGTTATCCCGGAATGGACGTGCGCGTGGGTGGCAAGCGCTTTGATGCGCTGCAAGTCGGCGGGCGCGTGCTGTGGGAGATCAAGACCCATCAATTTGATAAATACAATGCCTTCGTCCAGAAGATGGAGATCGACAAGGAACTCAATCAAATCAGAAAGGAGCGAGACGTCGCCGTGGTATGCGGATATGACTTCGTTGTAGGGGTGAGCACCCAAGAGCACAAGGCCGCGCTGCTGTATGAAGAACCCACACTCAACATCGTCGTCACGGGATGCAAACGATGACTACACGAGCCAGACTCGGAATCATCGTCTACGCACCTGCGCTCGTGGGCAAGGACGGTCGCACGGTCGACGTCATCCGTGGGATGGAAAATGCGCTCCCCGGCCTCCGTCTGGAATGGCGGCTCTCCGCGGGAGGGCGCCCCATCCTATTGCCTCAGCGCGACGCATGGCTCGTAGAGAGCATCAAGGACGGGGAATTCCCTATTGTGTGCAACGGGAACCTGAGTTACCCCATTACAGTCAAAGGGAGGGAACGGTCGGGACTCGTCAGCCCAGGGAGCCAGCCCCAGTTTCAAGTCCATGCAGACATGCCACTGGATGAGCCCGTGATCGCGGCAGCGGCGGCTGTGCTTGAAGGCATGGCGGATGGCGCCCGCGCGTTCTGGGGACATGCGTCGCCGTATAGTTACGGCGCGGAAGTCTCGCAGCAGTTTCGCCGCTCGACTCATGAACCCGAGTTCTCACCTCGTGGGCTTCCCATGCTCACCCTTCCAGAGAAACTCCCCTCGCCTGAGATTCCATGGTTCCTCGCGTGGCTGAACTACTGGTCTTCCGCTGCTGCGAAGGCCATCAGGTTCCCGGACCCGGCTCGCGATGCCGATCTGCTCACGCGAGCGCGGCGCACGGCGTCGGGGGGATGGGTCGTACAGCTCACCGAGGCGCCGCTCGATTACGACAACCCCGCCCACCTGGACGCGCTCAAACGGGCCTACGAGCGCTTCCCAGAGATCGGCGGGCGCGTACCCCCACGCTAACTGCGACTGGTACGTCCCCATGGAGGGGTCCTTCGTGACGGCCTCCAGCAGCGTGCCGCATAGCAGGGACCGGTAGCGCTGCTGTGGCTCGCAGTGGAGGATCCGCAGGGCTGACATGTCGCTTTCGAGTGCTGACGTGTCAATGCCGACGCAAAACGTCCACTCTGGAAGTTCTGAACGGCCTCTCCAGAGGAACGACGCGAGGCTGCTGTCCTGGCATCCCGCGTGCAATCTCCCGGGACGAAGTTCCTCCATGGCACTCGCGAATGGGTGCCACCCACCAGGCAGATGAAGGAGCGTCCTCATGAAGCAGAGCAAGATGATCAGCGGCCCCGTCCCGGAACACATCAAGACCAGGACCCGTGAGGAGTTCCTCGCGCAGACGAACTTCGGGGCATTGTCGGGTGACGATCTCTACTGGCTGCTGTATCGAGCTGCCTCGGAAGCGCAGGGGTCGCTTGACAAGTTCTTGAATGAGGTGGAGCAATTGCTTACAGCCAAGCTGGGGGAAGGGAATTTCATTTTTGTTGTTCGCGCAGGGGCCTCCATTTCCAGCGATGGAGGCTACGGAGGCTCAGCGCTTCCCAATTCCCAGTACTGGGCTGGATATGCAGGAGTTCTCCCAGGCTTTGGGGCGAACCACGCCATCGCGTGCTCTGTGTTCTGGCGTTGAACGAGGAGGGTGGAGGCACTGGCGGAGAATCCACCGACAGTGTCTGACCACCTGATGACTACGCGGCGCCGGCCGCGTTGTCCCGCTCGTCCAGCCCGCGCGCGAAGTTGCCGATGATGAGCCCCGGCCGCGCCGCCTTCAGCCGCTTCAGCAGCGTGCGGATGCCCACGGGCTCTCCGCCCGCGCCCTTGTCCCGCGCCACGTCCAGGTACTGGAGCGGATCGATGCACAGCGAGCGCGTCTGCACCTGATCCACCTGGTACTTGCGCACCAGCCGCTCCAGGGCCTTCACCTCGCCCTCGCGGTCCGTCACGCCCGGGAACAGCAGCAGGTTCAGCGCCAGGTACGCGCCGCGCTCCCGCGCCAGCGCGATCGACGCCTCCACGTCCTCCCACGTGTACTTCACTGGCTTGTAGTAGGCCTCGTAGAGATCCTTCACCGCCGAGTTCAGCGACACCCGGATCGCATCCAGCCCCGCGTCGAACAGCGCCACCAGGCCGTGCGTCAGGCTCCCGTTGGTGTTGATGTTGATCGAGCCCTTGTCCGTCCGCGCCCGCATGTAGCGGATCGCCTCCGCGATGGCCTTGTAGCGCGTCAGCGGCTCGCCCTCGCAGCCCTGCCCGAAGCTCACCATCGTCCGGCCCGGCGCGCGCTCCAGGTGGTAGAGGCCGATCACCCCCATCTCCTCGCCCGTCGGCCCGTCATCCATCCGCTCGTGCGAGGCGGGCGGCCCGTCCTCCGGCTGATCCGAGATGCACCCCACGCACCGCGCGTTGCACATCACCGACGCCGGGATCGCCGCCTCGTCGCGCACATAGAACGTGTTCTGCGACGTGAAGCACCGGTACAGCAGCGCGCACGTCTTCAGCTGCTTGAGCACCCGGTTGCCCGGAAAGCGCGCCATGTGACTGTCCACCAGCGAACGCATCTCCGGCGTCGAGTACTTCTCCGGGTCCCAGTGGCTGCGCGTGTCCGTGTGGATGGCCCACGCCACCGGCCCCTCCTTGCCCCAGGCCGCCGCCGTGTACGCCCACTGCGGCAGGATGGGCCCGTCCCCCTTCACCTCGCCCGGCAGGAACGTCCGCGTGTACCCCGGAGGCAGCAGCGCCCCCACTGCGTTGGGCACAAACGTTCTTCCTCCCACCTTCATCTCGCGCACCAGCTCCAGCTCACCCGTCTCCGGGTGCAGCCCTACCGGCAGCCGGCCCGGCAGGTGAACGAGCCTTCCAGCGGAGGGCAGCGGGATGGGCCGGTCCTGCGGGGGGACGAGCTCCTCCCCACTGCGCAGGGTGGCAATCAGGTACGGATGCTCCAGCACCCGCCCCTTCGGATCGGCGAACAGCAGCTTGGGGCCCGACGTCATGCCCTCCTTAACTACCACCACCGCCGGTTCCCTTCGATGATTGCCTGTCCGCATGCGTCACCGCCCCCCCGCCGCCGCGCGTCATGCACGCCGCGCCGCGCCACGCTCCCTCGCTTGCCGGAGCCATCAGCCGCGCTCGGGGGGCCGCCTTGATTCCCAGGGATCCGCTGGTATGGTCCGCCCGCTTTTTTCGCCCTGGAGGCACGTCGTGATCGTCGGAGTTCCCAAGGAGATCAAAACCCGTGAGTACCGCGTCGGCATGGTGCCCGCGGGCGTGCGCGCGCTGACCAGCGCTGGCCACACGGTCCTCGTCGAGATGAATGCCGGCGTCGGCTCGGGCATCCCCGACTCCGAGTACCAGCGCGTGGGTGCGCAGATCGTCAAGAGCGCGGACGAGGTGTGGTCCCGCTCGGAGATGATCGTCAAGGTCAAGGAGCCCATCGCGCCCGAGTACGAGCGCATCCAGCCCGGCCAGATCATCTACACCTACTTCCACCTGGCCGGCGTGGATCCGGAGCTCACCAAGACGCTGGTGAAGAAGAAGGCCGCCGCGGTGGCCTACGAGACGCTGCAGCTGGATGACGGCAGCCTGCCCCTGCTCAAGCCCATGAGCGAGGTGGCCGGAAAGATGGCCATCCAGGTGGGCGCCACCTGCCTGGAGAAGGCGCACGGCGGCAAGGGCATCCTGCTGGGAGGCGTGCCCGGCGTGCGCCGCGGCCGCGTCACCGTCATCGGCGGCGGCGTGGTGGGCCTGTGCGCCGCCAAGGTCGCCGTGGGCATGGGCGCCGAGGTGTCCATCCTCGACGTGAACCTGGAGCGCCTCACCTACCTGGATGACGTGTTCCTCGGCCGCGTGGCCACCCTGGCCTCCGACACCGAGTCCATCGCCCGCACCGTGCGCGAGTCGGATCTCGTCATCGGCGGCGTGCTCATCCCCGGCGGCAAGGCGCCCAAGCTCGTCTCCGAGGCCCTCATCAAGGAGATGGAGCCCGGCTCCGTCGTCGTGGACGTCGCCGTGGATCAGGGCGGCTGCATCGAGACGTGCAAGCCCACCACGCACGACAACCCCACCTACCTGGTGCACGACGTGGTCCACTACTGCGTGGCCAACATGCCGGGCGCCGTGCCGCAGACGTCCACCTTCGCGCTCACCAACACCACCCGCCCCTACGCCAAGAAGATCGCCGACATGGGCCTGGTGGAGGCCGTGAAGTCCGACAAGGCCCTGGCCCGCGCCATGAACACCTACGACGGCAAGGTCACCTACGAGGCCGTCGCGAAGGACCTGGGCTACGACTACGTGCCCCTGATGGACGCCCTGGGCGCCAAGGGCCGGTAGGTCAAGCCCGTACCCCGGTCCACCAAGGGAGGTAGGGTCGCCTGGACTCCTACCTCCCCTGGCAGAGTGTCGGGAATAAACGTTGCCGCCAGTTGTATCCAGCCCTTAGGAGCAGCCGTGCGAACGGCAAGGGAGGCGGATTGCGTTGTTGACCCTTCTGTTCCCGTGCATACATTGATGGGCAGACAACGACGCATTCGCCTGTAATTTCGGGCCCTTGGAAGGCGGGATATGTTGGACTTCAGGCAACCGAACCGGACGAAGCAGGAATTCGAGGAGCTGGCCCTGGCCCACCTGGACCCGCTCTACTCCGCCGCGCTGCGGCTGACGAAGAACGAGCGCGACGCGGAAGATCTCGTGCAGGACACCTGCATGCGGGCCTACCGCTTCTTCGACAAGTTCGAGCGCGGTACCAACATCAAGGCCTGGCTCTTCAAGATCCTCACCAACACCTTCATCAACCGCTACCGGCGCAAGGTGAAGGAGCGCACGGTGGTGGAAGGCGTGGAGCGCGAGGCCGTGCACGAGCGCTTCGTGAGCCGGGACGCGACGGACTTCGCGGCCAACCCCGAGCAGTACTTCTTCGACCGGCTGCTGTCGGACGATGTGCTGCGCGCGATTGACTCGCTGCCCATCGACTTCCGGCTGGTGGTGATCCTCGCGGATCTGCAGGAGTTCTCCTACAAGGAGATCGCCGAGATCCTCGAGTGCCCGGTGGGCACGGTGATGAGCCGCCTGTTCCGTGGGCGCAAGCTGCTGCAGAAGACGCTGCGCGAGTACGCCGAGGGCCAGGGAGTATTCCGCCATGAGGGCGAGCCCGTGATCGCACCGGCGAACCTGGAAGAGTACCGGCAAAGGAAGAAGACAGGGTAGAACGAGGTTGACGGGCCCGAGGGTATTTAAACCCGAGGGCCCGTGGCATCTCCGCCCTCTTCGAGCGCTCATGAACTGCCAGGAACTCGATCGCCTGCTCTACCCCTACCTCGACGGCGAGTTTCAGCCCGAGGAACGGATGGATGTGGAGACCCACCTCGAGGCGTGCGCTGACTGCGCGCGCCGGGTGGAGAAGGAACGGGAGATTCAGCATGCGCTGCGCCGCGCCGCGCGCCACTCCGTTCAGTCCGGCCGCGCCCCCCAGTCGCTGCGGATGGGAATCCAGGTGGGGCTGCGCCGCGAGCAGCGCCGCGCCTCGCAGATGCAGTGGCTGCGCCTGAGCGCCGCGGCGCTCGTGGTGGTGGCCGTGGGCGGCGGGTGGATCGCCCTCCGCCCCGAGGAGCGCCAGCGCTTCGTGGAGGACGCGGCCCGCCGGCACGCCAAGCGCCTGCCCGTGGAGATCTCCAACGCGGCCCCCGAGCACGTGGAGGCCTGGTTCAACGGCAAGCTGGATCACCAGGTGTCGATCCCGCGCCTGCCCAACGCCCAGCTGTCCGGGGCGCGCATCTCCAACGTGAAGGATCGGCCCGCCGCCTACATCAGCTACGAGACGCGCCCGGAGCGCGAGGGCCAGGAGGCCCGCCGCATCGGCGTCTTCGTCTTCGACGACGCGGCGCGGGATCTGGACGCCCAGGCGCTACCCTCCGTGCACGTGGACTCGAGCCAGGGCTACAACGTGGCTGTCTGGCGGGATGGCGAAGTCGTCTACGAGCTCGTGACGGATCTGTCCGAGGCGGACATCCGCAAGATGTTGCAGGAGAAGGAGCGCTCCTCGCGCGTGGCCAACGTGCCGCGTGCGGAGCCCGTCGTCCTTCCCATCTCCAACGTGTCCCACTCGCCCTGAGGGCGCTCCGGGCGGCCGTTCCTGCCCCGCGGTCCGAGGGTGGTTTCCACCCTTGATCGCTCGGCCGCTCGGCGGGAGGACACCTGCGGACATTGGCTGGCCCGAACATTGACCGACCCCACGGTGGCCGATAGCCTCTCGGGGAGATTCTGTTCCTCGAATGCCGTCGCTCGCGCGTGGCCCACCGCCCGCGCCGCACCCCTGGTCGGGCCGCCCGTTCATGTCCAAGAAAATCCTCATCGTCGAAAGTGACACCGCCCTCTCCTCCACCCTGCGCGAGGCGCTCGAGGCCAAGGGCTTCGCGGTGGACGAGACCACCGACGGCAAGGGGAGCATGGATCAGATCCGCCGTGATCGGCCGGACCTGGTGGTGCTCGCGGTGGATCTGTCCGGCGGACAGAACGGCTACCTCATCTGCGGCAAGCTGAAGAAGGACGACGATCTCAAGAACGTCCCCATCGTCATCATCGGCAACCCGGACGGCTTCGCGGCGCACCGCAAGCTCAAGGCCCACGCGGACGAGTACGTGGCCAAGCCCGTGGACTCGGATCAGCTCGTGGACCGGGTGGGAGCGCTGATCGGCTTCCCCGAGGTCGTCGTCGGAGAGGTGGTCGAGGACGAGGGCCTGACGCTCGACGGGCTGACGGATGAGCCGCTGGATCAGGACGAGCCGCTCGCCGGAGGAGCCGAGGAGATCGCCGTCAGTGACACGCCCGCGGAGGGCGAGGACCTGGACATGCTGGACGAGGCGTTCAGCGACATGTCCGATCCGAGCACCTCGGCGGAGGAGGAGCCCGTGGTGGCGCCTCCGGAGGCCTCCGGAGGCGAGGAGGAGTTCGACGCGCTCGACAACCTGGGCCGCGACGCCGAGGACGCGCTGGACTCGCTGGGCGACGACGAGAAGACGCAGATCGGCTTCATGGCGCCCACCCCTCCCCCACCGGTTCCCGAGCCCGTGAAGCAGCCGGCGCCGTCTCGGCCGGCGATGACGCTGCCCGCGGTTCCGGCGGCGAGCGCCTCTTCTTCCCGGCCCGCGGCGGTCTCCAGCCCCGCGGCCGCCGCGACGTCCGCCGCGGATGCCGCCGAGCTGCGCAACCTGCGCGCGAAGGTGGCGGAGCTGCAGAGCGCGCTGTCGGAGGCGCAGTCCCAGGCCTCCTCCTCGGAGAGCCGCATCCAGGAGCTGGAGTCCCAGCTCGAGACGCAGAGCACGGAGCTGGAGACGGCGAGGGCCTCCGCCGGCAAGAGCGACAAGGACTCGTTCGCGCTCAAGGACGCGGTCAACAAGAAGGACAAGGAGATCCTCCGGCTCAAGAGCGAGCTGAACCTCAAGGAGCAGGAGAAGGACAAGGAGATCAACCGGCTCAAGGGCGAGCTGTCCCAGAAGGAGCACGACTTCGTCGAGCTCCAGGACAAGCAGCTGGAGCTGGAGCGGCAGACCACCGAGTCCGCCGCGGAGATGGCCCGCCGCGACGCGCAGATCAAGACGCTCACCGGCAAGGTGGATCAGCTCACCTCGGACAAGAAGAAGGTGGAGCAGCAGCTCACCGCCGCGAAGGACGAGGCGCGCGCCTCCTCCTCGAAGCTCACCGCGCTGCAGGCCGAGGTGGACGCCCACAACGAGCAGCAGGCCTCCACGCAGGCGGAGCTGGAGGAGCTGCGCGGCAAGGTGAGCCAGGTCGAGACGGAGCTCGAGACGGCGCGCGGCGAGGCGGACGGGCTGCGCGGCCAGGTAGAGAGCGCCCAGCAGGAGACCAGCGAGCTGCGCGGCCAGCTGGAGGCCGTGCAGTCCGAGCTGGAGACGGTGCGCGGCGAGCTGGAGACGGCCCGCGGCGAGCTGGAGACGGTGCGCGGCGAGCTGGAGACGGCCCGCGGCGAGCTGGAGAGCCAGGCGACCCAGGCCGCCGAGGAGGCCGAGGGCCTGCGCAAGCGCATCACCGAGCTGGAGGAGGCGGCGGTGCGCAACGAGGAGCGCGTCACCAAGCTCTACACCCGCATCAAGAACGACGAGAAGCTGCGCGAGCGCGCGAAGAAGGCGCTCGGCATCGCCCAGCAGCTCCTGGAAGAGGCCCCCTCCGCCACCGAGGAGGCGGACGAGGCCGCCGCCTGAAGCTCCCGCGGATGAGCCCTTGAGGGAACCTCCTGGGCACAGTACCCCAGGGACACAGGTCGCGGGTCCCTCGCTGCGGGGCGGGTCCCCCCGTCACTGACGGGTCCGCCCGCCCCGGCGTCCCGCTCTCCCTCTGACCACGGCTCGTCCGACTGATCAGCGCGTCGGACGGGTGTCGGCGTCCTTGATCATTTTCTCGATCCACGCCCTGTGATGATGGGTACTCGTATACGTGGACGTCTTGCCCATGTCCGCGCTCGAGAGAATTCCCACCAGTTTGTCTTCGACGAAGCAGCCCCCTCCACTGTCGCCGCATGCCCCAAGAGCACTCTCACGATCCGCGATCGTGAAGAGTTCTCCACCTGACTCCTTCGTGGACACCGTGTTGTATCCAAAGCGGCGCACAGGATTGAGATCCGTGTACTTGCACTCTCCATCCCCATTCAGCGCATCCGCACCAAAACCGGTGAGGATCACTCTACTCTCGTCCTGAATCTCATCCGCGTGGAGCATGGCGTGCGGAACCCCTTCTGGCGCCCTGTCCCTCAAGCGGATCACAGCAAGGTCGGCGGTCCTCGATGTCACCTTGTCTTGACCATCCATCTTCCTGGTCACCAGCCTGAAGTCGGGATTCGGTATCACCTCGCCCAGGCGGAATTGCGCATCGCTCTTTTCCTTCGACTCTTGCCGGTACATCACTGTCTGCACCAGAGCTTCGCTCCAGCAGGTCGACTTGTCTCGCACCTGGCTCGTGTCAAAGAATCCTTCATACCGATACCCGCAGACGCAGTGCGCGGCAGTGAGAACCAGCCGAGGATGAATCAGCACTCCGCTGCAGTCTGGCTTCCGCTGGGCGCGATTCTTCATGATCACGACCACGGACGAGTACTTGTTTCCCACGTCCGTCTCGTGAGGCCCCAGGATGGCTGGCACTTCAGAATACCGTGGCCGTCCCGCCACCGGCGCCCCGGCACATCCGGCCCAGACGAGCGAGAGCGTGAGCATCCTCGTCAGCTGAAAAAGGCTCGGTGGTCGAAAAGCCATGCAATGAGCCCTCACTCTACTTCTTGCCATTCTCCATGGAGTTCGGTGCGTTCGCTCTTTGCAAGGCAGCAGCCAGCCACTCGCCATGAACGTACAGGCTCGTGCAGGCAGGCCTATCACCCAACCCTCTATTGGACACCCCGACCAGGGAGACTCCCGCACTGTCCTGGCGAAGGCACGGTTCACCACTCCCGCTCGTGAACGCAGCTCCGTGCGGCTCGAACAACACTTCATCGCCGCCATCCACAGGGACTGTCTTTATCCTCTTCCGACCAAAGCGGCGAACTCCATAAATCAGCTCGGTCGCTGTGTCATAGCCATATCCAGCCATGAGAATGATCTCGCCCGCCTTCGCCTCGGAGTCCGCGAGACGAACCGGCACGGAAGCACCCGCCACGGGGCGATCTAGAAGAGCGACCGCAAGATCCGCCTTGCTGGAGAGAGGGTGTGCTCGCTCATCCAGGGCCACCTTCATTTCAGGATGGACCAGAACCCTCCCGTAGGCTGTCTCCGAAAGAAATCCAGGAGGGACCGAAGGAGCCGCTGGACGTTCATGATAGGTAATGCTCGTCACGGACACTTCTTCCGCGCAGTTCGAGCCATCTATCAAGAACCTCTCATTGCCTCCCGAGTCTGTAGACGCTCGCCGCGCGCATACGCAATGGCCTGCCGTCAGGACCAGGCTCGGGTGGATGAGAACACCCGTGCATTTGAGCGTCTCTCCCGTCTTCATCGAGGCGGCCACGATGACGGCGAATACGAACTGATTCCTTACATCCTCGGTGCCATCTTGCAGGGCGATGCGCTCGTCAACGGGGAGCACTTCGCCCCCCTTCGGCTGGGTGGACTGCGAACCGCATGCGCCGCAAGAGGAAATAAACGCAGCGTAAAGCGCGGTGGGGACCATCGCCTTCCAACTGTTCCTCATGGCCCTCCTTTTCCGCGCACAACCCAGCCCGCGCCGGGACTACTTGTCTTCCTTCTTCGGCGCCGTCTTCTTCTCCACGAGCTTCTTGGCGAACGTCGCCACGCCCGAGGGCACGTTCCGGTCACGGGCGAGATCCTTCAGCTCCGTGTCCCTCAGCCCACTGAGGAACTTCATCACCACCGTGAGCGGCACCTTCGGGTTCTTCACCAGCGCCAGCTTGATCTTCTGGTTCTTCGTCCACTCGCGGTTGTTGTAGACGATGCGCAGCACCTCTTCGTTCGCCGCGCGGTTGGAGGCCGTCGCCAGCACCTCGCCATCCGTGATGCGCGGGCTGCGGATCACCGCCGTGCACACCAGCTTGTTGGAGTCGCGGATCAGCAGCGTGCGCGCCTCCTTGTTGCCCAGCGTCGCCAGCTTGATCTTCTCGGCGATGCTCATCTTCATGATGCGCTGGGTGAGGTTGAGCCGCTTGCCCTCCTCCATCGGCGCGGCGCTCTCCTCCGCCACCTCCTTGAAGTCCTGGAGCACCTGCTCCGCCGTAGGGCCCGGGTCCGGCGGCGCCTGCACCGCCTGCGGCCCGAACAGGCGCACCCGCGCCGCCTGCATCTGCGGCACGTCCGCCAGCGTCAGCCCGCTGCGCACCGCGAAGTCGCACACCGAGTCGATCAGCGCCTGGCCGGCGTTGGGGTTGGTGCACAGCTTGCGAACGATGTCCTCGTGCCTCAGCACGCGCAGCTGGTTCTGACCGATGATCTCCGCCAGCTTCGCGCTGCACCCCGCCGCCACGTCCGCCACCGCCTCGTCCGGCGTGGTGGCGTTGAGCACCAACATCTCCGCGTAGGTGTCATTGCCCTTCAGCAGCCCCAGGAACCAGCCGAGCACCGGCGCCTGGACACCCTCGTCCCGCAACGCCGAGCCCAGGATCCGGTCCGGCAGCCCCGAGGCCGTCTTGGCCGCCGTGTCACGAATGTTCTGCTCCGCGTCGTAGGTCAGCATGTACAGCGCGCCCAGCATGTCCGAGGGGCTCAGCGGCACCAGCCCCTTGGCCGCCATCATCCGCAGCGGCACCGGCGCCGCCGGATCCACATGCTTGCGCATGTTGGGCGGCAGGAACTCCGAGTTGAACGGACAGCCCGCCGGAGCGGGAGGCACGGGAGCGGCGGTCGTCATGAGGCGTGATTCCTTCCGTAGATGATGCGCAGGCCCTCGAGCGTGAGGAACTCGTCCACTTCCTGGATGGCCTTGGACTCGCTGGCCACCAGCGGCGCCAGGCCCCCCGTGGCCACGACGCGGACGGGGAAGCCCAGCTCCGCCTGCATCCGCTGGCAGATGCCGTCCACCAGCCCCACGTAGCCGTAGACGAAGCCGGACTGCATGGAGTGCACCGTGTTGCGGCCCACCACGTGCGGCGGCCGGGCGAACTCCACCCGCGGCAGCTTCGAGGCGTTCTGGAACAGCGCCTCCATGGCGATGTTGATGCCCGGGCAGATGGCGCCACCCAGGTACTCCCCCTTGGGCGACACCGCGTCGAAGGTGGTGGCCGTGCCGAAGTCCACCACGATCAGCCCGCCGTGGTGCTTCTCGTAGGCCGCCACCGAGTTGACGATCCGGTCCGCGCCCACCTCGCGCGGGTTGTCGTAGAGGATGGGCATGCCCGTCTTCACGCCCGGCCCCACGAACATGGGGCGCGTCTTGAAGTAGCGCTCGCTCATCTTCTCCAGGTTGAACTGGAGCGGCGGCACCACGCTGGAGACGGCCACCGCCGTCACCTTGTCCGGCTCGATGCCGCTGTACTGGCAGAGCTGTCGCACGAAGATGCCGTACTCGTCATAGGTGCGGCGGGCGTTGGTCTCCATGCGCCAGTGCGCCAGGAGCTTCTTCCCGTCGTACACCCCGAGCACGGTGTTGGTGTTGCCGACGTCGATCGCGAGGAGCATCACGCGCGCACTCTAGCGCGAAGGCGCTCCGTGCGGACGGCTTCAGGAGCCGGACGTCGCCCGGGGACGCAGCCGCTCCACGTCTCCCGCCAGCACCCGCTCGACCGAGCCGTCCTCCGTCCGCACGAGGAGTGCACCCATCGTGTCGATGTCCTCGGCCAGTCCCCGGAATTCCCGACGATCGGTGCGCACCAACACATCCTGCCCCAACGTGGAGGACAGCTCCTTCCAGCGCTGGCGCACGGCGTCGAAGCCCATCTCCACGTGCAGATCCAGCCACTCCTCCAGCCGGTTCCACAGCGAGGCGGCGAAGAGGGCGCGCGGCACGCGCTGCCCGCGAGCCAGGGCCAGCGAGGTGGCCGTGGCGCGCAGCTCCTCGGGGAAGTGCTCCTCCTGGGCGTTGAGGTTCACCCCCACGCCCAGCACCACGAAGTGCACGCGCTCGGGCTCGGCCGACAGCTCCGTGAGGATGCCCGCCACCTTGCGCCCTTCAATCTGCACGTCGTTGGGCCACTTGATGAAGGCCTCGGCGCCGGTCTCCCGCAGCACCTCGGTGAGCGCCACCGCCGCCACCAGCGTCAGCTCCGCCGCGCGCTGGGGCGGCAGCTCCGGACGCAGGATGGCCGAGAAGTAGAGGTTGAGCCCCGGCGGTGACACCCACGCCCGGCCCCGCCGGCCCTTGCCCGCCGTCTGCTGCTCCGTCACCACCACCTCGCCGTGCTCGGCGCCGTCGTGCGCCAGCCGGAAGGCCAGCTCGTTGGTGGAGCCCACCGTCTCGTGGAAGTGGATGGTGTGGCCCAGATCGTGCGTGGCCAGCAGCGGCGTGAGCTCCAGCGGCGTCAGCCGATCCGGCACCTCCACCAGGCGGTAGCCGCGCGCCGGCACGGCCTCGATGCGGTAGCCCTTGCCGCGCAGCGCCTCCACGTGCTTCCACACGGCGGTGCGCGACAGGCCCAGCTTGCTGGAGAGCGCCTCGCCCGAGGTGAAGTCCTCACCTCCATCAGCGAGGAAGCCCAGGATCAATGCTTCCTGTGTCTGCTCGGATGACTCGGGACCCACGGCGGCCTCTTCGGAAAGAGGCCTCAGGGTACGTAGGCCCCCCCTCGCACGCAACGGCAGTGGCCTCTCGGGAAGAGCGCCACCCGCCTGCCTGCTCAGCCGCCAACCCTGAGCACCGCCGGCCCTTCCTCGATGCGGATGACCTGGGTGGGAGCGCGTGTGCTACGCAGCGCGTCAATCCACTGCACCGCGGCCTGGATGTCCTTCTCGCGGGCGCTGTGGCTGAAGACGACGATGGTGGCGTGCGGATCCTCCGGCCGAGACGGGCGCTGGAGCACCGAGGCCAGGCTCACGCCCTTCTCGCCGAGCACCGTGGCGATGCGGCCGAGCACGCCCGGCTCGTCGCTCACGGAGAAGCGCAGGTAGAAGGGGCCGCGCCGCTCGCTGGCGGGGATGAGCGGCACCTCCTGGATGTGCGGCGAGCACAGCATGGGCAGCCGGCCCGAGACGCCGGCCAGCAGGTTGCGGCAGATGTCGATGATGTCCGACACCACGGCGCTGCCGGTGGGCAGCGAGCCGGCGCCCAGGCCCGAGAAGAGCGACGCGCCGAGCGCCGCGGACTGGAGCAGCACGGCGTTGAAGGCCCCGCGCACGTCCGCCAGCGGGCTGGCCTCGGGGATGAAGGCCGGGTGCACGCGCACGTCCAGGCCGTCCGGCAGGCGCCGCGCGATGGCCAGCAGCTTCAGCACGTAGCCCGCCTCGCGGCCCAGGGTGATGTCCACCGGGCGCAGGGAGGTGATGCCCTCCACGTGCACGTCCTGCGGAGACACCTTCGCGGCGAACGCCAGCGAGGCCAGCAGGCAGAGCTTCTGCGCCGCGTCCATGCCGTTCACGTCCAGCGTGGGGTCCGCCTCCGCGTAGCCCAGCTTCTGCGCCTCGCGCAGGGCGTCCTCGTAGGTAGCGCCGCCGTCCGCCATGGCCGAGAGGATGAAGTTCGTCGTCCCGTTGACGATGCCGTGGATGGAGGCCACCCGGTCCGAGGCGAGCGCCTCGCGCAGGGTGCGGATGATGGGGATGCCGCCGCAGACGGCGCCCTCGAAGTGCAGGTCCACGCCGCGCGCGAGCGCCTGCGAGAAGAGCGACTCACCGTGAGCGGTGAGCAGCGCCTTGTTGGCGGTGACGACGCTGCGCCCGGAGGCGATGGCCTTCTCCAGGTAGTCCTTGGCGGGCACCTGGCCGCCCATCAGCTCCACCACCACCGACACCTCGGGATCCGAGAGGATGGCGCCGATGTCCCGGGTGATGAGCGAGGCGGGCACGTCCTCGGGGCGGGAACGGCCCGTGTCCCTCACGAGGATGTGACGTACCCGCACCCGCGCGCCCAGCCGCCGCTCGATGTCCCGAGCATGGTCCGCGAGGATCCGGTACGTGCCGAGCCCTACATTGCCCAACCCCAGCAGCGCGATGCCAATCTCTTTCATACTCTCCTCTCAGCCCTGCCCTGGATTCACCTGGTAGGACGTCAGCTCCAGCCGCGTCTGGGGGATGCGCCGGCCGTCGTGCTCGACCTCCATCTGGATGCGCACCAGCCCCACGCCGGGAGCGAAGGTGAAGGTGTTGATGAGCGTCGCCTTCGCGTCCACGCGGTTGCGCGCCTCGACCTGGACACAGTTCTGGAAGCTGCCCGCGGGGACCTGGCAGGGAATGCCCACGTGGAGGATCTCGTAGCGCTCCGTGGACGAGACGGACACCACGTTCGTCCACGTGCGGCCCGGCTCCAGGGGAGCGCGCAGCAGGTAGCGCTTCTCGTCCCGGATCCCGAAGGAGTCCACCATGAGCTGGCCGTTCTTGTTGTCGTGGAAGAAGCCCTCCTCCTGCTTGAGGATCTTCACCTGCTCCTGCCGGTCGGTCCGGCCGTCCAGGGCGTACGTCCAGGTGTTTCCCACGGCCAGCGGGTAGTACTCGGAGAGCTTCGCGGCGTCTGGCGGCTTCTCCTCGACCACCTCGGCGTTGTTCGCGCAGCCGCTCCAGCCCAGGCCCGCCACTCCCAGCAGCAGCCCACACACGACAGAAGAGAGCTTCATCTCGATGTTTGATTCGCGGGGTCCGTCCCTCGCGCCTCCGGTGAGCCGTGCTTGCGTGACGCGTAGAGCGTGTCCAGCGCCTGCTGCGCCGCGGCCTGGATGGCCGGCTGATCATGCCCCTGCGCCACCGTGTACAGATAGGCCTCCGCCTCGCTGCCGCCGATCTCTCCCAGCGCGAAGACGATCTCCTGCAGGAAGCCCACTTCCTTGCCTCGAGCCAGATCGATGAGCGCGGGCACGGCGTTGGCCGCGCGCATCTCCACCAGCGCTCCGATGGCCCGCCGCACCGTGTCCGCCTCGGTCGACTTGAGCTGCTCGATGAGCAGCGGCGCGGCCGACGGGTGCCGGCGCTCGGCCAGCGTGCGCAGGGCGAACTCGCGGATGCGCGCATCCGTGGACTGGAGATCCTGCACCAGCGCGGCGTTGGGGCGCTCCAGCGCCGCCAGCTGCAGCACCGCGGACTCGGACACCTGCTTGAGCGCCGCCTCGAGCGCCGCGCGCAGCGCCTTGCGCCGGCCCTGGGGCGTCTCCGCGTCCAGGCGCACCTCGCCCAGGCCCACCACCTCGTAGCGCTCGGGCAGGTCGCCGCCGAAGCGCTCCAGCACCAGCGTGGCGCCCACCTCGGCGTAGGTGTGCTTGCCGTCGTCCTTCAGCACCTCGCGGGTGAAGGGCAGCTCCAGCGTCATCCGCCACGGGCGCGTCTGGCCCAGGGACTTGCCTTCCGTGGGCTCGAAGCGCCTGGTGTCCTCCAGGGCCTGGCCGAGCAGGGTGCGCACCTGGTCCGGCCCCAGCGCCAGCAAGGCGTTGTCCGTGAGGGTCTCCCCGGACAGCCGCACCTCCTGCACCGGGTAGCGAGACCCCTGATTGCGGCAGGCGCCGAGCAGCAGGACGCAGGCGGTGAGGAGCAGGGCCGGCTTCATGGCCCTCTCAAGGTACCCCACTCCCCCCGCTCGCGTCCCGCGCTGCGTCAGGGGGCGCTCCCCTCGGACGAGCCACCGCTCGGTGGGCTCGGTGGAGGTGGGGGCGGCTCCGACGCCCTGGGCGCTTCACCGCCCGAGGAGGCGGAACTCCCACCGCCCGAAGAGGCAGCACTCTCACCTCCCGACGGCGCGGCGCTCTCACCACCCGACGGGGCAGCCGTGGCGGGCGCGGCGCCCTCCGCGGGGGCTCCGGTGATGACAGGCGTGCCTCCCGCCGGGGTGGTACCGGACGCGCCGGCCTCACCCGCGCGGTTGCCACGGCCGCGGCGACCGCGACGACGGCGGCGGCGGCGCTTGCGCTCACCCGGAGCGCCTCCCTCGGCGGGAGCGGCTCCCTCGGGACGCCCGGCCCCGGACACGAAGGCGCTGGCGGCCTCGAGATCCTCGTCATCGCCCTCCTCGTCCCCTTCCTCATCGTCCTCATCGGACGCGGACGCGGACACGGGCTCGGGGGCCACAGGAGCCGCCGCGACCACGCTGCGCTCCTCCTCCTCGGCCTTGGGCTCCTCGGTGGAGGAAGCCTCCTCGCGCTCGGCCTTGGGCCTGGCCTTGGCCTTGCGAGACGCCTCCGGCTCACCCTCGTCGCGCGCCTGCTCCTTCTTCTCGCGCTGGCGCTCCTCGCGGCGCTTCTGAGCCTCCTCGGCGTCCAGCCGGGCCGCCTCGAAGAAGCGCTCGTCCACGTCGAACAGCTCCACGGTGGTGACGGTGACGGCCGTCTTCGCCTCGAGGAACTTCTCCCCCAGCGCGTCGCCGCACCACAGCATCACCAGCGCGCCGCTGGCCTGGGCCTCGGCGCGCGCGTCGCCGCGCACGTCTCCCGCGCTCACCAGCAGGCCCACCTGCGCCGAGTAGTGGCCGAGATCCCTCCGCAGTTCCTGCACCGTCTTGCGATCGATGGAGGGCGTGCCCTTGAGCATCCGCACCGCGTAGCGCAGCTCCACGCTGCCCTCGCGCTTGCGGGCGGTGAGCAGCGGCCCCTCCTTGGAGCGCTTGGCCACCTTCAGCTCGCGGAAGTGCAGCGCGTGCATCATCTTCACGACGGACTTCTCGAAGGTGCCCACGTCCGCGTCGCCCAGGCGCTTGCGCAGCCCTCGAGCCACCGCGCGCCGCGCGTCCTTGAGCGTCGTCTTGAGCGTGGTGAGCAGCGCCGGATCCACCAGCGCCTCGCCCGTGGCGGCCGCGGGCTTGCCCAGCACCGGGCGCCCATCCTCCAGCGGGATGCCCAGCGCGGCGGCGAAGGCGGCCTGCAGCTCCAGCGGCGGCGCCTCGCTCGGGGAGCCCGCGCGCTCCAGCGTCACCACCTCGCTCGTCTGATTGTTGAAGGCGAACTGCGGGCGGCGGCCGGCGTCGATGCGGCGCTGGTTGTCCTCCAGCAGCGCGGTGAGCACCAGCTCCACGGTGATGTCCTCGCCGCACAGCTCGCGCGAGCGGGCGCGCTCGATGAGCTGCTCGGCGCGCAGGCCGCTCTCGGCCTCGCTGAGGATCTCGAACACCACCTCCGGGAGCGGCGGGAAGCGGCGCTTGCGGCCCTTCTGCTCCTCCTCCTCCTCGCGGCGGCGCTTGCGCTCGCTGCCTCGGCCCGAGACGCGCACGCTGTCGTTGCGCGGCTCCGGGTGGCGCTCCACCGGACGCAGCGGAGGCAGATCCTCCTCCGGGTGCGCCTCCGGGACGCCTGTCTGAGCCAGTGCTTCGGGATCCTCCGGTACCGCCCAGTCCACCAGAGCGAAGGTGTCCTTCGCCGTGACGATCACCTTGCGATCGCGCGTCCTTCGTGCCATCGCGGCCAGCCGCGACAGCATCGTCACTTCAGGTGTCTTCCCGATGTGGGACAGCAGATTCTGGGCGATAGACTTCTCGGTGATTTCCAGGAAGTGGAGGGGACGACCTTCGCTCTCCAGCACTCGGAGCGCGGCCTCGTAAAATGTCATCGACTATTCCCCAAGAATTTCGAACGGTTACAAAAATGTAGGTCCGTATGGGCGGCGGATGGTAGCCACCGGTATTCTGGCTTGTCAACGAATGGGAGATGAAGGGAAAGGATGACCCGGTTCCGACTCGGACAGCGCTGGAAGCGCGAACCCACGGCCCACCCGTTGGATTCCATCGCCCTGGAGCTGGACGGCGTGAATCTGCTGGCCGGAGCGGTGGAGGAGCCTCTGGCGGAGGTGGTCCCCTCCCTGGTGGGGGTGGCGGCAACCCTGCGCGCCGGGCGTCGGAAGCTGGCCCAGGTGTCCCTGCCCGAGGCCAGCCTGGAGCTGGTGGTGCGGCGGGCCGGGCTGGAGGTGGAGCTGAGCGTGGCCAGCCTGGGGCGTCCAGCCCGGATGCTGCGGCCCCCCGTCCGGGTGGAGCTGGAGGAGTTCGCCGAGGCGGCCCGCGAGTGCGGGGAGAGTTTCCTGAAGGACATCTCTCAGGCGGCCCCCGAGGCGCTGCCCTCCTCGGTGGCCGAGGGGCTGAGCGAGTCGCTGCGCCTGCTCAGCGGCGCGGTGAGCACGCCCCGCGAGTCTCTGCCGGAGCCCTTCACCCGCCGGGTGGAGCCCTCCGAGGAGCCGGGCTTCGGCTTCGAGCTGAAGGATCCTTTCGACTTGCTGCGCGCCTATGAGCGTGGCCAGGGAGCGGCCCTGGGCTCGCTGCTGTGCTCGGGCGAGGTGTGGCTGACGCTGCCGGGGCGAGCGCAGGCCTGGCGCGCCACGGGCTCGCCCTTCCTCACCGCGCTGGAGCTGTCCCGACAGGCCGGGGAGCTGGCGCGGGCGGTGGAGCTGGGCGAGCCACGCTTCTCGCTCGAGCTGGCGGGGGTGAGGCCGGGGCTGTCGCTGGAGCTGACCACGAACAAGGGGCGGCTGGGCTCGAGCGCGGCCTTCGCGGTGGACGGCACGGCGCTGGCGGCGGCCATGTTCCACCTGGGGCAGGCACTGGCGCTGGCCATCTCCGAGCGGGAGCGGAGCCAGTCCGGCAACCCCTACCTGGTGGAGCTCACCGAGCGGTGCCGGGAGGGGCTGTCCCACCTGAGGGGAGCCGTCCAGCCTCCGGAGGGAGAGGGAGAGGCCCGGGAGAAGTCCCGCGCCTCGCAGCGCACCGGGCGTCCGCTGCCGGTGCCCGGGCGCCTGCGCCGGCTGCGCTTCGAGAAGAGGTGGGAGCAGAAGGGGCTGGCCGGAGCCGAGTTCGGCCACCTGCTGCTGGGGCGCCAGGGGCCGGTGTTCGGCTCGCGGGAGCAGGCCTGCGCCTTCGCTCGCAAGAACGGGCAGGAGCTGTGGCGGCGCGAGGCCAGCCAGGGCGTGGCGGCCTCGGCGGACGGGCTCGTGGTGACGGCGGACGCGGATCGCGTGTACGGCTTCGTCGGGGCGGGCGCGAGCGCGCGCTGGCTGCACGACCATGACGGGCTGCCGCTGGGGCCGCTGCTGCTGCGCCAGGACGGGCTGCTGCTCACCCTGTCCGACGAGCGCGCGGTGCTGGCCTTCGCCGAGGTGAGTGGCCGCGAGGTGTGGCGCCTGGCGCCTCCGCGCACGCAGCGCAGCTGGCTGGCGACGCAGGGCCACCGGGCGCTGCTGGCCACGGACTCGGGCTACCTGTACGGGCTGGACATGGCGGATGGACAGGTGCGCTTCCGGATGCGCGCTCCCCTGCCCTTCCATGGGACGCCCGTGCCGTGGGGCAAGCGCTTCGTGACGGTGCTGGGCCGGGGGACGCAGCACGCGCTGCTGCTCGCGGACGCGCACAGCGGGGACGTGACGTGGACGCGCGAGTTCCAGCTCTCCCTGCCGTCCGCGCCGCTGCCGGCGAGGACCCGCGTCTACATCGCCGGGGAGCGGGAGCGCGAAGGCATCCTCATCTGCCTGGACGCGCGCGGGCGGGAGCTCTGGGAGCGCACGCTGCACCTGGGCGCGGGGCCGTTCGCGCTCACCGTGCTGCCGCGGGGGGTGCTCGTCACCTCCGCCAGCGGCGCGGCCGCCCGGGTGGACACCTCCGGAGAGCTGGTGTGGCGGGTGGGCGCCGTGGGCGATCCGCTGGCCCGGGCGCTGCCGGCCCGCGTGTCCCGAGGCGTGGTGCTCATCCCCGGAGAGCGGGTGCGCGCGGTGGAGCCCCGCGGGGGACAGGTGCTGGCCGAGGTCCGCGCCGGAGCCGGGCTCATGGCGCTCCAGACGGACTCGCGGCTGGGGCTCTACTTCCTGGATGACGCCGGTACCCTGTCCGCGTACCAGCTCATGTCCCACTTCACCGTCGTGGAGCAGTGAGCCGCCAGGGCCCACCGGCCTTCGGTCTCAGTTCTTCGCCGACTTCGACGGATCGATCTCCTCCTCGGGACGCTCCTCCTCGGTGGCGCCCTCCCACTTCTCACCGGCGCCGAGCCTCCAGTCCGAGGGCACCGAGTCCACCTTCCACACGTAGCTGGCGTCGGCGGTGCCACCCGAGGCGGCGCGCGAGCTCACCTTGAAGGAGATCTCCATCCTCGCCACCTCGTTGGGCACCAGGTCCATGTCGTAGTGGCCCAGCACCATCTGCGGCGGGAACTCGGGGATGTAGCGCTCGGGGTAGTCGATCTTGTTGGCTGGATCTCCACCCTTCATCTCGCCCAGCAGCCGGCCCTTGGCGTCCGTGAGCTTCCAGGCCGTGTCGAAGGTGGCGCTGGTGATCATCTTCTTCACCTTGCCCTCGTCCTTCAACGAGCGCTGGGCGCCCCAGAGTGCCAGCTGGAAGCGCACCTGCGGGGTGCCCTTCACCATCACCACGTCCGCGGTCACCACGTCCAGGCGCATGCCCTTGTCCGTGGCCGTCCACACCGGCTGGTAGCGGCCCTTGCGGAACGTGTCGAACAGCTTGCGCGTGTACTCGTAGACGGCCTTGCGCTCGGCGATCTTGTCGTCCTTGCCGCCCTCGCCGCGCTGCTCCACCTCCTGGATGTAGCCGTCGAACTCCTTGTTGCCCTTGAACTGGTCCAGGTGGGCGTCCACCTGCTCGAAGTACGCCTTGAAGAAGGGTCCCACCTCCTCGCGGTAGGCGTTCTCGTCCGGGTTGGTGCGCATCCACCCTACCCGCTCCAGGTAGTCCTTCTGGATGCGCGCCATGTCCGCCTCGCGCTGGGCCTCCAGGGTCTGGGCGCTCAGCCGGCGGTAGAACAGGGCCGAGCCGACGAATACACCTGCGACGACGACGAGGACACCGAAGTAACGCATCAAGCGGAGACTCTCCTTAGGCGTTCGGGCGCACAGTGATAGAAGAATTCCCCTGCGTGATCCAGGCCACGGGAACCCACCTCCTGACAGTACCGCTCCCCCTCGAGGAGGGAGGCCTGCTCGACGGCACCCAGGTTGCCTACGAGACGTACGGAGAACCGTCCGGCGAGAACTCGGTGGTGCTACTGCACGACATGGCCTCGTCCCATCGGGCGCTGGGGCCGCCGGAGAGCACGGCGTATCAGCCGTCCGGGTGGGGCCGGGAGCTGATTGGCGAGAAGCGCCCGCTGGATCCCACCAGCCTGCACATCATCTCCGCCAACCTGCTGGGCAGCCCGTTCGGTACCACCTCGCCCATCACCGAGGACCCGTTCACCGGGCAGACGCTGGGCCCGGCCCTGCCCCTGCTGTCCACCCTGGACATGGCGCGCGCGGTGGCCGCGCTGCTGCGGGGCATGGGGCTGAAGCGGGTGCGGGCGCTGGTGGGCGTGGGGCTCGGCGGCCTGGTGGCCCTGCGCCTGGCCGCCCTCTTCCCCGAGCTGACGGCGGGAGTGGTGACCATTGGCGCGGCGCGGGCGCTCCCCGAGGCACTGCGGGAGCGGATCGGCATGTTCCACCAGCTGCTCTGGATGGACCCCGAGTTCAAGGAGGGCTTCTATCGGCTGGGCAGCGGGCCCCAGCGGACCATGCGCAAGCTGCGGCTGGAGCACCTGAAGCTCCTCTACGGCCGCGAGTACCTCACCGCGCGCTACCGGGACATCACCGCCGCGGAGAAGGCGCTGGAGGCGGACGCCGACGACTTCGCCCGGACGTTCGATCCGAACGCGTGGATCTTGATGAGCACCGCGTACGCGGGGTGCGATCTGACGGAGTACCTGCCGAAGGTGCAGGCGAAGGTGCTGCTGATCGCGGGCGCCTCGGACATCCTGGCGCCGCCGGCGCGGGTGCGCGAGACGTACCACCTGCTGAGCGCCGCGGGAGTGCACGCCCGCTACCACGAGTTACAAGGCGCGGGAGACCACGGCGCACTGCTCACCGAGACGCGCCGCATGCACGGCCCGGTGCGCGACTTCCTGCGGCGGCTGCGCTGAGCTACTTCGGAGCGTGAGCCCCGGCCATCAAGGCCAGCCGGGCGCGCAGGGCCCCCACCAGCATGCTGATGGCGATGTCGTTGTTGCCGCCGTGCGGGACGATGATGTCCGCGTGGTGCTTGGATGGCTCGACGAAGCCCATGTGCATGGGGCGCACGTGCCGCAGGTACTGGCTGACGACGGAGTCGAAGTTGAAGCCGCGATCCTTGATGTCGCGGGTGAGGCGCCGGAGGATGCGCAAGTCGTCATCCGCGTCGACGTAGATCTTCACGTCCAGCTCGTCGCGCACCTCCTTCATGTGGAGCACGAGGATGCCCTCGATGAGGATGATGTCCCCGGGGTCCACGCGGACGACCTCCGGGTGGCGGGTGCAGGTGCGGAAGTCGTAGACGGGCTTGTCGATGGCCCGCCCCTCCTTCAGCTCGCGCATGTGGCGCACGAGCAGATCCGTCTCGAAGGCGTCCGGGTGATCGAAGTTGACCTGCCGTCGCTCCTCGAGCGGCATGTCCTGCAGATCCCGGTAGTACGAGTCCTGATCGATGAAGGCGACACGGCAGTCGGCGAGCGCTTCGCGGACCTTCCGAGCCACCGTGGTCTTGCCCGAGGCGGTGCCGCCCGCGATGCCCACGACGAGGGGTAACGACATGGCGCGCACCTACCGCAGCGGGCAGGCCAGTGCAAGGCTCTGTCGGGAACCCGATACCTGTTCGAGAGCCCGGACCCTACTGGGTGGGCGTCTCGCTCCTACTCCCCTGGTCGGAACAAGCGGAATAAGCAGAAGGCCCGGATGGGCTCAGCCTGGAGTCGGAGCTGGCTCGGGCGTCCTGGGTGCTAGGGTCCGGCGGCCATGGGCGTCCGGCGCATGTTTCCAATGCTGTCCTGCGAGAACCTGGAGCGCTCCCTTGGCTTCTACCGGGAGCTGCTCGGAGGGACTGAGACGTACCGCTTCCCGGAGGACGGGCCGCCCGCGTTCATCTCGCTGAGGCTGGGGGAGTCGGAGATCGGGCTGGGGGCCATGGGCTCGGGGGCCCCGCTGCACGGGCAGGCGCTGCGCCCGGCGCAGGGGCACCGGATCGAGCTATGCGTGTACGTGGAGGATGTGGATGCCACGACTGAGCGCCTGCGGGCAGGAGGCGTTCCGATCGTGCTCCCTCCGAGCGATCAGCCGTGGGGCGAGCGGGTGGCCTACGTGAGCGACCCGGACGGTAACCTGGTGATGCTCACCCGCTGAGGCTTCCGGCTACCCGGCGGCGCCGAAGCGCAGCGCATCCCGGCCGACGCGAGCGATGGCCTTGTCTCCCTCGCTCTCGCCGTACAGGAGCAGCGCCACGCCGTAGTGGAACGCCCGGAAGCGCGCGCGATCCCACGTGGCGGCGTCGATGGCGCCGTAGGCATTGCGAAAGGCCTGCCGGGCTTCGGGCGGCAGGAAGGTGAAGGCGAGCGTCAGATCGATCGCCGGATCTCCGAGGTGCACGTCACCCCAGTCGAGGATGCCCGTCACGGTGTGGTGCTCATCGACGAGCAGGTGCCGGGCGTAGAGATCTCCATGGACCCAGCAGGGGCGCCGCATCCAGGGAGGCGCGTCGATCAGCCGCGAGAGCCAGGAACGGATCGCTGCTCCGTCCACGTCGGGGTGCTCCGCCTCCACCTTGGCGAGACGCTCGAGGATCATCGGCGCGCGCTTGCGCAGGTCGGCGCGAGCGAGCTCGTCTCCGGGTCCTTGCGTCAGGGTCTCATCGTCCACGGGGATGCCGTGCAGCGCCGCCAGGAACTTCCCGAGCGGCGCGGCGTTGCGCTGACGCTCCTCGGGCGTCCACTCGAGGGCGCACGCGGTCACTCCCTCGAGCAGGGCGTACCCGGCGAACGGGTACGGGAAGCCCTCGTCCGGATGGCCATGCCACACGGGCTCGGGGATGCGCAGCGGCAGGTGGTGGGCCAGCCGGGGCAGGATGCGGCCCTCGTTCTCCAGCAGGCTGATGGCGACCCTGCGGCGAGGGAAGCGGAACACCCAGCGTCGATTCACCACGTACGCGGCATTGTCCCAGCCTGCGCCCAGCGGTTCGAGGCTCGCCGGGGCGAGGTCCGGGAACTGGCGCTCGACCAGCCGGGCGGCTTCCTCCTGCGTCAACGCGATATCCGCCTGCCAGACCGCCATGGTTGGAACGTACGCCATGTGCGAGTCCGCGTCAGCGGCACGGCGCCCCGTCCACTTCCCAGCTGAGGCCCACTCCCCACTAGTGGGGAGTGACCGCCAGCCGAGGCCCGCTCCCCACTAGTGGGGAGTGACAGCTGCACCTTCCACGTTCTCGGACGGTCTCTGTCGTGAGCCGTTGAACCATTCCCTGTCTTTTCGCGGCGTTATTGGCCCCCTACCCTCTAGAGGCGGCCGGCGTGTGAACCCGATGCGCAAGCGTCTAGGGGCCACTTGGCGCCCGGCACCTTTCGTCCGGACTGGCTCCGGAAGACCCATGGGGTAGGTTTTCAGGAGACATCATGACTCATCGCTGAAGCTCGCCACGTGGGGACGCACGGTCGATCCTGACGCTGCTGTGGCTCTTCGGGTGCGCCCCTCCACCCTCGCTCCGACCGGGCCCAACGCAAGAGTTCTCGGCCGTGGTCCTCACGGCTCACCCGAGGTGGGCTGGCGCGGGCCTTCAATAACGGCCCTGAGGCACTTGCCCTCGTACTCATAGCCTGCCGAGTCACAAGGCGGCTTCCCCTCGAGGATGGACCAGCACACGCCGAGGACTTCACGCTCGAAGCGAGGAATGCAAGGCGCCTTCTTCTGCCCGGGAAAGGGGGTCTTCGGAAAGCGGGCTGCGAGGATCGTGTACGGGATGACGTCCTGTGGGATCGCTGATGTGGCAACAAGGGCCGTATCTCCGACACCCGCATCCGGGGCATCGCGCGACGGCCCTTCCTGCACTACCTCCGCGAAACTGCCTGACTGCCGAGGCGGGAGGTGCCGCAACACCAGCGCGCCACCCACGAGCAGCGCCACGGTAGCGAGGGCCGCTCCAGCGGGAAGCCACGGGGCCCGTCTGCGCTGCGGGCCGGGGTTGCTGGCCCTGTCGGTGTCCGCTGCATTGGGCGTCGGCTCGATGGGGGCGCTGGCCTCCGGCTGCTGCGCGGCATGCCCCAGCGCGGCAGCCAGCGACGAGGCGCGAGGACGACGAAGCGGCTCCTCGGCCAGGCACGCCAGGAGCAGCGCGTCGAGGCCCGAGCTTACCGTGGCGAAGTCCTTCGGAGGGAAGAGCCGGCGCGGCGGGCCGGACACCTCCTCGAAAGGCGGTGGGTAGGTGCCCGTGACGAGCCGGTAAGCGGTAACGCCCAGGGCGTAGACGTCATCCGCGCCCCGAGGCTCGTACCTCTCCCCAGAGAGGCGGTGCGCCCAGTGCCAGCGCAGGCTTTCCGGGCTGCGATAGGAGGTGGTGCCTGGCCCGAGCGAGTTCTCGGTGACAGGCGTGGCCCCGCGGTGCACCGCACAACCCCAGTCGAGAAGGACGGCACGTCCCCCGGCGGTGACGAGCACGTTGTCTCCCTTGACGTCCCGGTGCACGCCGCCCAGAGCGTGAGCGGCAGCCAGCGCGCTAGCGATCTGTTCAAGCACCAGCAACACCTGGCGGCTCGTCCTTCGTGCACCCCGGGCCCACTCGTACAGCGGCACACCCTCCACCCACTCCATGACGAGGTACGGGTACTGCGCCCCGGACGACGGCGAGTCCCACCAGCCCCGGTCCTCGAAGCGCGGCACCGAGGAGTGCTGGAGGCTCTGGAGCAGCGCCACCTCGCGCGTGAAGCGCGGGTCATCCGGCGTCACGGCCACCTTCAGCGCGAAGGGCCCGGCGTCGGAGTGCCCGGCTCTCTGGGCTCGGAACACCACGCCGAAGCTGCCCCGGTCGTGCCGAGCGCGGATGAGCCAGGGGCCTACGAGCATCCCAGGCACCAGTTCCGCGTGCATCGCCTCCCTCTCAATCACGGCTCCCTCCTATGCGGTTGGCAGCGAGCGACCTTACCCTGGAAGTAGCCTCGGGCAAGAGACGAAGTGGCGGAGGGTCGTGGGAGGTTGTGCGGGTGTGTTGGGCTTGCCCCAGTTTCGTGGCTCTCCCGCACTTCGTGTGGAGCACACAGCGAGCAGCACACGGCGATGCAGGCTGATGGCAACCCTGCGGAGAGGGAAGCAGAACACCCAGCGTCGATTCACCACGTACGCGGCATTGTCCCAGCCTGTGCCCAGCGGTTCGAGGCTCGCCGGGGCACGATACCGCCGGAGGCTTTGATGCCAATCCCCAGGCTAACCGTCTTGCGTATCAGGTCGATGTGACTGTCTGAGGCCGAGACCCGCTCCCCATTGGGGGAGTGACAATGAGGCGACTCCGGCTGCACCGTCCACGATCTCGGACGGTCTATTCCGTGAGTTGTTGAAGCACCTCCCTGTCTTTTCGCCGTGTTATCAAATTCCCCCTGGCCGCCAATTGTCTCAACCCCCGGCAATCTCAGAGATTTTCTGGACCGTCTCGCAGTTCGGACGCTCCGTCCACGCGCACGGACGGTTCCTGGGAGCGTCTGGTCGCAAGTGGCCGTTTTCTCAGTAGCCCCGGCGGTGGCGCGCGGCCTGCATCAGGTCCCAGCAACCGCACGGTCGAGCGGCTGGGTCGCAATGGTGCGTCTCTCATGAGGGAAGAGCCTCTCATCATACGTCCGAACGTGGCTCCATTCCCTCCCGACCAAAGAGGATCAACAATGAAAAAGCTGCATGCAGTGGTAGGAGTCGCAGTGGCGCTGTCGCTGGCGGGGACAGCTGCTTGGGCAGGCGCTAAGACTGTCGTGCCCGTCACGATCAGCCCCTCCGCCTCGACTACCTGGGTCAGCGGCACCATCGGCTCAGCCCGCAACAGTGCGAATACCAACGAGACTATCGGGTGCGCCTTGTATGCATACAGCAACGTGTCCGCACCATCATCCATTCAGTGCTATGCAAGGAATGCGGCTGGCACTTACATCTCTTGCACGTCGACTGCGCCAGCCCTCGTGAATGCGATGTCGGCCATTACGAGCGACTCCTACATCACGTTCGTGGTGGACACGAGCGGGAGCTGCACCCACGTGTACATCAACAACTCTTCATATTTCGAGCCCAAGGCCCCGTAGGAGCATCCGCAAGGCTCTAGAGGAGGCGCGCCTGCGCCTCCTCGCTCCAAGTGTGACACAGCTCCAATACACCGATGAGGCGGTCGCTCGGCGCTCATCCGCAAGCGAAGGGGACCGTCCTCAATGCAAGCCCCTGATTCGAGCCCGAGAAGCTTTCCGCTGGCGCGGCTCACCCGCGCCGCACGAGTCCCCGGGCCATGGCCTCGGCGAGCAGCGCCGGAGCGATGTCCTTCTCCAGCACCGGGCCGTTCGTCAGCGCGCGCAGCACCTCGGAGAGCACTGGCGGCGCCGTGTGCACCTCCATGCCCCCTCCCCGCTTGCGACGAGCCGCGAAGCGCCATGGCCGCGACACCGTCCGCCGTGCCGCTTGCGCCAGTGCCTCCAGCCCGCTCGACTCCACCACCCCGTTCCCCCAGGCCCGCCCGGTGAGGTGTCGGCGCAGCGCTCGCGCCGAGTACACGAGCTCGGACAGATCCGCCGGGAACGTCCCCACCCGCACGTCCTCCGCGAGCCCCACCTCTCCCGCCTTGGGTGGCGGCACCGGCCGCTGCATCAGCGTGGGCAGGAACGTCTCGAACGACAGCGCCGCCGCCGCCGCCGCGCCCTCGTCCGGATGCTCCCGGAGCCGCCGCCGCGCGTAGTCCAGGAACGCATGCCCGAACGACCGGCCCGAGCCCTCGAACAGCTCGCGGAACTCGTTGGACAGGGTGAACGACAGCAGCCCCTCGCGCGTGCCCGCCAGGATCAACCGCGAGATCGGAAAGTCCTTGTCGAGCTGCTCCGCCACCACCGCCAGCCGGAAGTCCGTCTCCGCGACGCTCCCCTCCACGTCATCGGACTCCACCGCCCGCCGGATGCCGTAGCCCAGGTCGAACAGCTCCCACGGCCTGCTCACGTTCCCCAGGGGCGGCGGCACCGCCTGCACGGGCGTCAGCCGCAGCGGCTCACGCTCCCCTCGCGGCACCAGGCTGCGCAGCCGACGCAGCGTCAGCATCGCCACCTCGGGAGGGTGGCCATCCCCCTCGAACGTCACCGCCCGCAGGGACGTGCACCGCGGCAGCACATGCTCGAGCAGCTCGAACAGCTCCTCGCGCACCGGCTGCGTGTGGTCATCCACGTAGAAGCGCCGGGACCACCGCCGCGTCACCACGCCACCGGCGATGTGGATCTCGATGATCCGCTCGAACGGGAAGCCCTCGAACCCCGCATCCAGCGGCAGCTCCGAGGCGAGCTGATAGCTCAGCAGGTGCCCCAGATCCAGCAGCAGCGGCAGCCCGGTCCGGGCCTGCAGCCGAGACATGAACTCGAGCACGTGCATGTCCCCGCGCCGGGCCATGACCGCCGGGTTCTCCAGCGCCAGGGGCACGCTCAACCCCGCCTGCACATGCAGCGCGTGCGCCGCGCAGTCCTGCAAGCCCTCGTTGGTGAGCGGCGGCGTGACATAGAGGTAGCCCGGGAAAGGCTGCCCACCCGAGTGCCACCACCCCACGTCGTTGCCCACCCACGCGCTGCCCACCGTGCGCGCGTGCGCATCCAGGTCCGCGATGTCCGTCTCCGCCTCGAGCACCGGCCCGTAGAGGTTCAGGTGCACCGGGTGGAACAGCACCGGCACCTCCCGGAGGCGCCGGAACATCTCCGGAAACAGCGTCGCGTGCTTCTTCGTCTCCGCGATCGACAGCGGAGCGCTGTACTCCACGAAGTCGAAGAGCTCGGGCTCCTCGTCGAGCAGCCGGTATGGGTGGGGCTGGTCAGCGGCGCTGAGGTTGCTGCTCAGGCCGAGCCCTCGCCAGGGCAGCGTCCAGGATTCGGGGGATGGAGCCATACCCCTACCCTAACCGAGCCCCTCGCCTCCCTCACCCATCTCGCAGCCAATGAACGTTGAAAGCCGGGCAGCGGTAGCTGGCACTCGTCTGGCGGCTGCTGTTACACGGATGGCCATGTTCCATCGCAAGGGTCCCACGTTGATTGAGCTGGCGAGACAGGCACTGAGCTCGGTGGAGCAGGGCTACGATCTGCTCGCGCCCAAGTTCGAGTACACGCCCTTCCGCACGCCGGATCCGGTGCTGAGGACGACGATGGAGCAGGTGGGGCCGCCGCGCTCCATCGATCGCGCGCTGGATCTGTGCTGCGGCACCGGCGGCGCCATGCGCTTCCTGCGCCCGCTGTGCCGCCAGGAAGTCGTGGGCGTGGATCTGAGCCGCGGCATGCTGGACGAGGCCCACCGGCTGCTCGCGGATGCCCCCGGCGACGCGAGGATCACCCTGGTCCAGGGCGACGCGCTGGAGCTGGGCTACACCTCCGAGTTCGACGTGGTGACGAGCTTCGGAGCCTTCGGTCACATCCTCGAGCAGGACGAGCCACGGCTCGTCGAGGGAATCGCCCGAGCGCTGCGTCCAGGAGGCCGCTTCCTCTTCATCACCGCGCACCCGCCCTCGGTGCTCAACCCCGGCTACTGGATGGCCAAGGGCTTCAACGCGGCGATGCGCGTGCGCAACGCCCTGTGGAAGCCCCCCTTCGTCATGTACTACCTGACGTTCCTCGTCCCCAGGGCCCGCGAGCTGCTCGAGGCCCAGGGCTTCGAGGTGGACGTGCGGGACAGGCTCATGCCGCCGCCTTTCACGCCCTTCAGCATCGTCGTGGCGACGAAGAAGGCCTAGCCCCGCTCACGCCACGGCGGCTTCCGGGCGGCTCGCGCTGATCGGCAGCGCGATGCACATCCGCGCCCCGCCCTCCTCGCGGTTCGTCGCCGTCAGCCTGCCGCCAAACTGCTCCACGTACTCGCGCGACAGCACCAGACCCAGCCCGGTCCCCTTCTCCGGGCCCTTCGTCGTGAAGAACGGCTCGAACAGCCGCGCCAGCACCTCCGCCGAGAAGCCAGGGCCGTTGTCCTCGATGAGCACCTGGACGGTGCCGCCCTCGACGCGGCCCAGGACGAGCACCTCTCCCTCCGAGCCCCGATGCGGCTCCACCGCATCCCCCGCGTTCACCAGCAGGTTGAGGATCACCTGCGCCAGCCGCCGCCGCACCACGTACACCACGGGCAGATCCGCGGGCACCTCGACGCGGAGCTCGGCCACGTTCTTGAGCCGGACCGACGCCAGCCGCGACGCGTCCTTCACCACCTCCGCGAGCGAGCAGTGCGTGGGCTCCTCCGTCGCGTCCATGCGCGAGAAGCCCTGGAGATCGGAGACGATCTGCCGGATGCGCTCCACGCCGCTGCTCACATCCTGGAAGGCCTCGCGCAGATCCTCCTTGGACTCGACGGCCGAGGCCATGAGCTCCTTCTCGATGAAGCCCAGGTTGGAGCGGACGTAGGCGATGGGGTTGTTCAGCTCGTGGGCCACGCTCGCCGCCAGCCGGCCGATGGTGGCCAGCTTCTCGGACTGGGCCCGGCGGTGCTCGCTGAAGGCCAGCTTCTCGAGCGCCTCGCGCCGCGCGCGCTCCAGGAGCATCGCCTCCTCCGCGTGCCGGACCTTGCGGAACTGCATGCCCCCGTAGGTGCCGAAGAACATCATCACCATCAGCATCGCGCCCCACATCACGCCCTGGAGCGCCGGCTCCCCTCCCGCATACACGAGCCACCCACCGCCCAGCGCGCTGACGACACCGCACGTGACGGCCGACGCCAGCGTCTCGGAGGACGTCAGGGCCAGGATGAGCGGCAGCGTGGGGAAGAAGTAGAAGTACGGGCTGTGCGTGCCCCCGGTGAACACCAGCAGCCCCAGGTAGCAGAGCGCGGACACCACCCCGTAGCCGCCGCCCACCCAGCGCGCCTGCGCCAGGCTCACTCGCGGGAGCATCGCCCCGCTCACCATCGTCGCCACCCCCCACGCCACCCGGATCCCCAGCAGCTCCCACTGGGAGTGCCCCAGGACCATCAGGTCCAACCCGTACAGCCCGACGATCAGCACCGAGAACAGCAGGTTCGTTCTCTGACGCACCCACCCACCCTCGCTCGCTCCTGCACCGCGACCCATCGCTCCTCCCGTCGCCGAGAGCCTGGGAGGTTTTTCATTTTATCGCAACAAGTCGGGATTTTTCCGTTATTGATACAACAGTAACATCAGGGAGCGAGGAGGGGGACGAGCGCTCGCCGTGCCTACCCGACGGGATCGGCGGAGGCCTCGTCCTGCTCGATGAGGCCCTGCTCGATGGCCATCTGCCGCAGGTGGACCTTGATGCGCTGGAACTGCTGGCGCAGCGCGGTGGCCTTGCGGGTGACGGCGGCGCTCGTCATCGGCTCGTCCGAGTCCCACATCACCCGGGCCACCTCCGTCCACGCCAGGCGCTGATCCACGCGCAGCATCAGCAACATGCGCTCATCGGGCTCGAGGCTCTCGCGCAGCGCCCGGAAGCGCTCCTTCACGGAGGTGCGCTGCCAGGGCCGGGTGTCGGAGCGGTTGCCCAGCGGAGCCTCGGGGATGGCCGAGGAGCTGACGGGCGTCTCCCGGGCCGACGGCGCGTGCACCAGCTGGTAGCAGGCGTTGCGCGCCAGGCGATAGGCCCACGTGCGGAAGGAGCTCTCCCAGCGGAACGACGGCAGCCCCTTGAGGAGGCTCTCGCAGAAGACGCTGAAGGCGTCCTTGGCCAGCTCCGGGTTGTGGAGCACCGAGGCCATCAGCCGCATGATCTCCATCCCGTAGCCCTGCAGCGCGCGCTCCACCGCCCCCGCCGTGTCCCCCCGCAGACACAGCTCCCGAATCTCCTGCTCCAGCTGCTCGCGACCGTTCGACATCGTCGTCCCCTGTGTGTCCATGGCTCGTCTCCCGCTGGCTGGAGTGGCGAGCCCGCCCCTGTGATGGCCAGCGCTTCCCCCCTAGTGAGGCGCCAGAGTCGGCCGTTCGCTCCCCAGCCCACGGAGCTGGCGCTCCAGTGCCGCCTCCACCTTCCTGCCGAACCCGTGCGAGCCCTGCCTGCGGGCCACGTCGAGCGCGTGCATGAAGGACACCGTGGCCGCCGCGTCGTGGCCGAGAGCCCGGAGCAGCTCGCCCTCGATGCGGTGCAGCTCCACCTCGTAGGAGCGCTCGCCGAGCGCGTCCGCCCACCCCAGGGCGTGGCTCACCGCGGACAGGCCCTGTGAGTACTGCCCCAGCTTCAGGTGGTACTCCGCGAGCATGCCGAGGAACAGCGGCATGCCGGCGCGGATCCCCGCGTTGCGCCACTTCCCCAGGTTGGCGCGCAGCAGCGCGAGCGCCTCGCGGGGGAAGCCCTGCGCGGACAGCACCCAGCTCTTGATGAAGACGGACCAGCCCAGCCACAGCCGGAAGCGGTGCTCGGTGGAGATGGCCATGCACCGCTCGGCGCGCTCCTGCGCGCACTCCAGCTCTCCCCGGAGCTGACAGGCCAGGGCGGTGTAGGTCAGCGCGAGGGCCAGCGTGTGGTGGTGGCCTATCCGGTCGGCCAGCGCCAGCGCCTCGTGGCCGTAGGCGCGCGCCCTGGCCTCATCACCGGTGACGGAGTGGACGACGGAGCCATAGGCGAGCGCGGCCACCCGCGGATCCACCCACTGCTTCACCGCGAGCTCCCGGTGCTGCTCGAGACTCACGTCCGAGCACTCCAGGGCGCGCTCCAGGTGCGCCACGGCGGTGGGCATGTCCCCCCAGGTGAAGAAGTTGGTGGCCATCATCCGGTGGCCCAGCGAGAGCATCTCGCCGCTGTGCTGGCGCTGGCCCACGTCCACGAGCAGCTCGGCCAGCTCATGGGCCACCTGGAAGCGGGCGCGCATGAAGTAGTACGCGAACGAGCCCCAGGTGGAGACGCGCAGGCCCGGCAGCGCCTCCCCCACCTGGTGGAACAGCTCCAGGGCGCGGCCGTAGGTCTGCTCCACCTCGCGAGCGCGCACGCTGCGCGTCTGCATCAGCGGCAGCCCCAGGCCCACCAGCAGCTGCAGCTCCTGCTCGGGGCGTCGCGCCTCCTCCGGCAGGCCGCGCAGCAGCTTCAGCGCCTGGCTCAGGTGGCTGATGGCCTCCACGTTGGCCGAGCGCCGGCTGGCGCGCTCTCCGGCCTTGGCCCACATGCGGATGGCGGGCTCCACCTCTCCCGCCTCCGTGTAGTGGTGGGCGAGCATCTCGGGCTGCGTCTCCGCCAGCTCGGGGAACTGGGCGGCCATCACCTGGGCGATGCGCCGGTGGTACTCGCGCCGCGTGCGCCGCAGCAGGGACTGGTAGGCCGCCTCCTGGATGAGCGCGTGGCGGAACTGGTACCGGGGCTCGTTGGTGTCATCCCCCGGCTGGAGCAGGCCGGCCTGGATCAGCCCGAAGAGATCCTGCTCGAGCGCCTGCTCGTTGCGTCCCGACAGCGTGGCCAGCAGGGCATGGCTGAAGCCGCGCCCCACCACGGCGCACAGCTGGGCCAGCGCCTTCTGCCGTCGGGGGAGCCTGTCCAGGCGCGCCAGCAGCAGCCCGCTCAGGGTGAGCGGAATGGAGGAGGACTCGGAGCCCGGGGCCTCTGGGCCGCCCCGCTCCACCACCATGCGCGTCATCTCCTCGGCGAAGAGCGGCACGCCATCCGTCTTCGCCACGAGCTGCTCGATGGTCTCCTCCGACAGCGAGTGCCCGCTGGCCGCCTGCCGCACCAGCTCCGCGCTGAGCTTCGGCGCCAGCCGATCGATCGTGAGCACGTGGAGCCGGTCCGTCCTGGGCCACGCGTGCTGGAAGTCCGGACGCGCGGTGAGGAAGACGCAGATGCGCGATCGCTCGATGCGCGTCAGCAGCACCCCGAGCAGCTCCAGCGTCGAGGGATCGGCCCAGTGCAGATCCTCGACGACGGCGAGCACGGGGCCCTCCTCGGTCATCTTCAGCAGCAGCGTCGTGAGCGCCTCGAGCGTCTTCTCCTTCAGCCGGTCTGGCGTGTACCGCAGGTGCGGTGAGCCCTCGGTGACGGGCAGCGCCAGGAGGCTGGCCAGCAGGAACACCTGCTCCGCCGGCAGCCCCGCCGCCCGCATGCGCCCCTCCACCTTGCGCAGGTTCACCTGCGGGCTCCCCTCGGGATCCAGCCGCAGCAGGTGCTGGATCAGCTCGATGATGGGATGGAAGGCGCTGGTGCTGAACTGGACCCAGCACTGGCACCGCAGGCGGATCGCGCTGTCCGCGGGGACACGCTCGCGCAGCTCCAGGACCAGCCGCGACTTGCCGATGCCCGCCTCTCCTCGAAGGAGGACGAAGGCGCCCTGCCCCTCTCGCGCCCGCTCCCATTCCTCGAGGAGCCGCCGCAGCTCGGGCTCGCGGCCCACCAGCGGAGTGAGCGGGCCCTGCTCGTGGGTCCGCTCGAAGCGGCTCACGGTGCGCTTTTCCCTGAGCAGCTGGTGGACCTCCAGCTTCGTCACCCCCGACAGCCCCTGGAACGAGCGCTGCCCCAGCGGCTCGGTCCTGAAGGCGCCACGCACCAGCCGCCAGCTGGTGTGGCTCATGCACACCGCATCCGGCTGAGCCTCCCGCGCCAGCCAGAGGGCGATCTTCGGGGCCTCTCCCTGGAGCGCGGAGGTGCGCCCGCGCAGCTCGGTCGGGAGGTTGTCCAGCACCACGGTGCCCGTGTGGAGCCCCACCTTCACGGTGAGCTTCCGGCGCGGCAGGTACGGCAGCTTCTGCTGGATCGTCGTGCCCAGGTGCGAGGCCAGGTACAGGGCCGCCCGCGCCGCCTTGTCCGCGTCCTCCTCGCGCGCCTGGGGGTAGCCGAAGCAGGCGAGCACCTCATCCCCCACGAACGTGGTGATGAACCCGCCATGCTCCTGGATGATCTCGGAGCAGGACTGGTGGAAGGCCCCCTCCAGTTCGCCGAGATCCTCCACGTCCAGGTGCTCGGCGAGGCCCGCCAGATCGGCCAGCCAGCACGCCACCAGCGTCACCTGTCTCCGCTGGGGGGCCAGCCCGCGAGGCTCGTCCTTCCACGGCGTCAGGCTCTCCTCGATGCGCCGCAGGCGCTCGCGGACCTCCGCGATGCTGGCGATCCGCTTCGCGGGCTCCTTGACCAGCATGGCCGCCACGAGCGCATCCAGCTCCTCGGGCAGCTCCGGGGTCCGCTCGCGCATGCGGGGCACCGGCGCCTGGGAGAGCACCCGCTCGCGCAGCTCCACGAGGCTCGTCTCCATGTAGGGCGTCTCGCCGGTGAGCAGCTCGAACAGGAGGACTCCCACCGCCCAGATGTCCGTGCGCTCGTCCTGTCCCTCGCCGCTCCACTGCTCGGGCGCCATGTACGAGGGCGTCCCGGCGGAGGGCAGGTTCGGCACCGAAGGGAACGCGGTGGCGGTGAGCCAGGCCAGCCCGAAGTCCAGGAGCTTCACCTGGCCCCTGCGGGTGAGGAAGACGTTGCCGGGCTTCAAGTCCCGGTGGATGACGTGGTGCTCGTGGGCATGGGCCAGGCCCGCGACGACGCCGCCGATGATCTCCAGGGCCCGCTGGACCGAGGGCTGCTCGCGCTGCATCAGCGCCGAGAGACACTCACCCTCCAGGCACTCCATCACCAGGAATGGGACGCGCGGCTCCCAGGACGCGCCCTCCCACTCCGAGACGTCGAAGATTCGGACGATGTTCTCGTGATCCAGCTGGGCGATGGCGCGGGCCTCCTGCCGCAGCAGGGCGCTGAGCGGCACCTCGACGAGCACCTCGCGCGGGAACAGGAACTTGAGGGCCACCTCGCGCTGCAGCTCCTTGTCCCGGGCCCGGAGGACCACGCCCATGGCGCCGCCGCCGAGCCGATCCTGGATCTCGAAGCGCTGGCCGTCCACGCCGCCCATGCGCGCTCCAGGCTCGGGGACCCGCAGCGGGACGGAGACGCGGGCCACCTGGTGCAGCAGGGAGTCATCGAGGTCGGCGTCGTCGTCGGCCTCGCTCCACGGATCCTCGGATCCGGGCGCCTGCTCGTCTGGATGCTCCTCTCCTTGATGCATTCCTCTGCCCTCTGGTCCTTCCCCGAGACCCTCGGCGCAGCGTCTCGTCAGAGGTTAGGAATCCTGGTGAGGCCGAGCAACGAACCTGATCCGCGGGGCGATGCGTGCCACCACCGGGCGCGCGAGCAGGCGGGAGCCCGCTCCAGCCCGCGCCACCCGCCAGGACAGGCAGGCTTCCGCGAGGGGGGCCACACATCCTGTTCCAGGAACCGCACGTACCTCATCACACCGGGAGCACCCAGACTCGATCCAGACAGAACGACAACGAAGGAAGCAAGGCGGGCGACACCATGAGCACCATCCTCCTCGTAGACGATGAACAGGAAATGCTCGACCTCTTCACCGAGGTGCTGGAGCAGATGGATCACCGGGTCCTGGGTGCTCGGGACGGGCGCGAGGCGCTCTGCATCGCGCGCGAGGCGTCGCCGGATCTCGTGGTGACCGACTGGAACATGCCGCGCATGAACGGGCTGGAGCTGTGCCACGAGCTGCACTCGGACGAGCAGCTGCGCGACATTCCCATCATCCTGCACAGCTCCGCGGGCAACCCGCGAGCTCCGGGCGTCCAGTTCGTTCCCAAGAGCTGTGCCCTGGACGAGTTCGAGAGGCTGGTGAGCCGGCTGCTCTCCAGCACCCACGCCCAGCGCAAGCTGTCATCTCACGAGCGCGAGGGATCGCGCGCGCCCCCTCTCGCCCAGACGCCCGTGCACGCGGCGAGTCGGGCGTGCAGGTTCAACATGGAAGGCGAGGCGGCATGCTGCACGGCACACTGACCATCGTGAAGCGGATCAGGCCCTCGAGGGTGGCGGCGCTCGAGTCGCTCCTGGGCCAGGTGGATCAGCGCATCCGCCAGGGCCAGGCGCATCCCTTCGAGGGTGTGGACGGGCTCTACTTCGGGCGCTGGGGCATCCTCGCGCCGGGCCCGGACGGAGAGCGGCTGCTGGTGATGGGCCTGGACTTCAGCGCGGAGGACGGGCGCTACCGCAGGCGGCTGGACGAGTTCCTCACGCGGTTCGTGGACACGCTCGCCGAGCGCCGCGGGGAGCCCGGAGCCCGGGCCTTCGAGGCCATCTACCGGAGCTGCGAGGGGTACCCCGCCAAGGGGCTGCGCAAGCCGACGCGGGTGCGCGAGTTCCTCCGGGCGGGCTCCGTGGACTACACGGCGCGCCACGTCGACTTCTCCTACCGGGTGGAGCCGCCCGAGGGCATGCGCCGGCTCCTGGCGCTGGGCGAGGAGATCGAGCGCTACCTGAACGCCTCCAGCCGCAGGCTGGAGGGACTGGCCCGGAGCGAAGCCCGCTGGATCGACCGGGTGCACCAGGAGCTGAACGATCGGCTCGAGTCGCTGCAGGAGCTCCGGCAGGATCCGGAGTGGCGGCGGCGCTGGGCTCGGGCGCGCTTCAGCGCGGCGCGAGCCACCCTCCTCTATCCTCCGTTCCGCTACCTCGTGGCGATGCCCGCGGTGGGCCTCTTCACCGCGCTCGGCTGGGTGGAGAAGCGGCTGCGCGGTGTGCTGCGCCGCCAGTCTCCGGAGGCAGCGCGCGTGGTGGGCCGGCACGGCGCGGCGCTGCCCCGCTACGAGCGGGAGCCCCAGGGGCAGGTGCAGAACCCGATGATCCACGTGGCCACGCTGGTGCCCGGCCTGGGCAGCCGGCTCGCCCTGTGGATGACGCTGCGGAGCGTGAACCTGCGGCTCGCGCGCTACGTGGTCGGCCTCAACCACATCCGCGCCATCCACTGCGCGCGCTGGGTGCTGCTGAAGTCGCGGCGTCCAGGGCGGGGCTCGCTCCTGCGGCCCAGGACGCGCCGGCTGCTGTTCTTCAGCAACTACGACGGCAGCTGGGAGTCGTACATCGACTCGTTCATCGACGACTCCGAGGTGCGCAACTTCCTGGTCAACATCTGGAAGGACACGGAGGACTTCCCCCTGCGCGCGCGCGGCCGGCCCTTCCTGGAGCCCTTCAAGGGGTGGATCCACCAGAAGCAGGTGCGCACGCGCGTCTGGTACAGCACCCACCTCCACGGCCCCGGGGGGCGCATGGAGCCGGCAATCACGGACCTGCACCACCTGCTCCAGTTGAGAGGCCTGCTCGCGCGGGGGGACGTCTCCGCGCCCGACGCGCAGGAGGCGCTGCGCTCCTTCCTGTGCCGAGGTGTCTTCTCTCCCAAGCCCCACATGATGAGGGCGCGGGAGTGGCTGAGCTACATCCTGACGCGACGCGCTCCGCGAGAGCCGGGCCGCCGCCTGACGCAGTGGAGGAAGCCGAATGTTGCGATCCGAGCGCTCCCACGTACCGATGCTCCAGCGCGCCCAGCGGCTGCTGCCGCTCTTCCTGCGCAAGCGGCCACGGCCCGATCCCGGTCGGCCCCAGGCCGACATCCAGGGGATCCTGCTCCATGGGTACAAGACCCAGGACGTGGCGTGCTTCCTGCTGTTGAGGATCGAGGATCCCGCCCGGGCCCGGAGCTGGCTGCGACAGAGCCTTCCTGAGGTGACGAGCGCGGCGGAGAAGACCCCCGAGCAGCTCGCGCACTGGAGGACGAGCGTGAACCTGGCGCTGACCGGCAGCGGCCTGAAGGCGCTGGGGCTGCCCGAGGCGGCGCTGGAGACGTTCCCCTCGGAGTTCCGCGAGGGCATGGCCGCCCGCGCGGACATCCTGGGCGATGAGCAGGAGAGCTCGCCGGAGACATGGGAGTACGGCGGCACCTCCGGCCCGGCCTCCCAGGAGGCGGTGCACCTGCTGCTGATGCTGTACGCGACCACCGAGCAGGAGCTGTCCTCGCTGCTCGCCACGCAGCGCTCGCGGCTCGAGGCGGGGGGGCTGCGGGAGCTCGCCGCGCAGCGGACCGCTCGCATCCGGGATGCCCGGGGCGGCATGGTGGAGCACTTCGGCTTCCGCGACGGCATCTCCCAGCCCGAGATCGAAGGGTTCCGCGAGTCGAAGCACGAGGGCCCAGATCACGGCGCCATCAAGCCGGGAGAGTTCCTGCTGGGCTACGAGAACGAGTACGCGGAGAGCCCCGACGTGCCGAGCGTGCCCGCGGTCCTGGACACGACGGGAGCGCTCCCGGCACAGGCGCACCGGAGGGACTGGAAGGAGCTCGGGCGCAACGGGAGCTACCTGGTCCTGCGCAAGCTCGAGGAGAACGTGGACGCCTTCCAGCACTTCCTCGAGGCCCACAAGGAGCTGGGCGTCGGCGAGAGTGACGAGCAGAAGAAGCAGTGGCTGGCCGCCAAGCTCATGGGGCGGTGGCACAATGGCGCGCCGCTGCGGCCGGGGGAGGATGTGCCGCCCGCGGAGCCCCCGGACGGGCGGCATGGGCACGACAACAGCTTCGGGTTCCGGGAGAACGATCTGGACGGCCATGGCTGTCCGGTGGCCTCGCACGTGCGGCGCGCCAACCCGCGGGACGCGCTGCCTCCCAGCGCGGAGCTGTCGATGCAGGTGAGCCGCCGCCACCGCATCCTGCGCCGGGGCATCACCTACTCCGACGCGAGCGGCAAGGGAGTGCTCTTCATCGCCCTCAACGCGAACATCGCCCGGCAGTTCGAGTTCCTCCAGCAGACGTGGCTGAACAACGGCAAGTTCGGCGGCCGGTATGACGAGCGCGATCCGCTCATGACGCACGGCGCGGGACAGCTGACGTTGCCGCGCCAGCCGCTCCGCCGGTGCGTGGAGGGCATCTCCCGCTTCGTCACGATGAAGGGCGGCGGCTACTTCTTCCTGCCGAGCATCCGGGCCCTGGACTTCCTGGCGCACCTGGAGCCATAGCTTCGCGTCGAACACAGGCCACGCGCTGGTGCGAATCGACACGCCCACCCCCTCGCCCATCCACTGAGGCTCACTGACAGGAGTCTTCCTCGAGCCTCACCCGCACCGTCTGCGGCCACGGCGTGGAGAGCAGATCCGGCCTGCAGCTCCAGAGCCCGTCGTCCCGCACGCAGGACAGGGCGCACGGCCCCACCGTGAGGAGGCCGCACAGCGGCGCATCGTCGCAGATGCGGTCCTCCAGGAGCAGGGGCAGCCCGAGCAGCCCGCACGACTGGGGCAGCAGTCCCTCCCAGCACACGAAGACGCTGAACGCGGGCAGGAGCCCCAGCAGGGGCACGGGCGACGAGAACAGATCGCCATAGGCGGTCGACTCGATGAGGGGGTACTCCGCGCCAAAGGACTGGCTCGCCGAGAGCGCCTCATGGCGGCCCTCCAGGAGGATGGGCACGGACGTCCCGTGGTAGTTCAGCCGCTGGACCATGCACGCCGTCACGTACCGGCGCCCCTCGACGTGAAGGGTGCTGCCGAGCCACGCCGGCGCCAGCCCCCACCACCCCGTGTACAGCTCGCCGGTGACAGGGTCCGTCACCGCCTGCTCCGGGGTGAGGGCGCACTCGACGGCGGAGCGGAGGACCTCGCGACAGTCGCTGGAGACCTGGCTGAGGGGAATGCTCGCCAACGCTCCCCCGCCCTGATCGAGCGCCTGGCCACCGAGGGCTCTCAGCGCCTGCTGCGCGCCATGGGCCCAGAAGCAGGAGGGGCGAGTGCCGTTCGCCCCGTTGGGGGGTGGACGCTCCTCTTCCGTGGCCTGCCTGCGCGACGCGAGGGGAGAGCCTGGCGCGGCCTCCGGCATCTCGGTTCCGCATCCCAGGAGGCCGGTCAGCAATGAAGCAACCCACATGAAGCGCACCTGTGAACTGAACATGAGCCACCTCTGGCCATGGACTCAGACACGGGGGGTCGTGCCGTTCCAATGGCATTGCCATGTTGCAGTCTTTTTGAGGGCTCGGCCTCGCATCGGGGTCGCGGACCAGTGCGGACTAGCGAACAAGCCGCGACGCATCGCCCAGCCAGTTCGCGCTCTCCCGAGCGAGGCGAGGGTTCTTGCGAGCAGCGGTCTCGAAGGCGTCCCGGGCACGCTGTCCCTCCTCGGCGCGGGCTTGCGGTGAGCGGGCCGTCCGCGCCCGCTCGAGGAGGAGGTGCCCCTTCGCCAGCCAGGCCAGGGGGTTGTGGGGGTTCCTGGCGAGCGCCTCATCCACGCGCGCCAGCCCGCCTCGGATGTCCTGCTCGGGGCTCTGGCCCCGCTTCGCGAGCCAGGCCGCGCGCTCGGCATGGAGCTCGGCCGCGAGCTGGTAGGGCGCGGAGTCGTTGCCAGGCAGCGTGAGCAGGGGGCGAAGCAACCCGAAGGCCTGCTCGAAGTGCTCTTCTCGGAGGGCCTCGCTCCGCGTGGCCGCGCGGAGGGCCGTGAGCTCGATGGTCGCCGAGAGCAGCGCGAGCGACGGGATCGGTCCGCTCAGCTCGGAGGCCTGCCTCGCCGCGGCTCGCGCCCGCTCCAGGGCCAGCGATGGATCCGTCCCCTGGCTCAGCGCGTGCTCGGCCTCCAGCAGGCGGCACCGCGCCAGCTCCCGGAGGAGCCACGAGTCCTTCGGGGACTCGCCCGCGGCAGCCCGGATCAGCTCGACGGCCGACTCGAGAGCCCCGCGCGGATCGCGTCCGAGAACGAGCTCCCGCTGGCCGTGGAACCGCCGCGCGCGGGCCTTCCAGAAGACGACCATCCCAGGGCTGAAGTTCGTGCGCGCGAACTGGGACACCGCGCTGGAGAAGGCCTCGAGCACGGCCTGCGCATCGCGTCCACGCGCGAGCTCGGCTTCGAGCCACACCGCCAGCGCCTCCAGGCGGCCTCCGGCGGGCAACGAGAACCGGGAGTCCAGCGCCATGGCCCGCTCGTACTGGCGGACGGCGCTCTCCAGCAGCGGTGTGGCCTCCAGCCCGTGCAAGAGCTGCTCGCGAGCCTCCCGGAGGTAGGCATCCCCCAGCTCGTTCACCGCCCAGGAGAAGCGGGGATCCATCGCGAGGACGCGCTGATACCCCTCGATCGCCGGCTGCATGGAGGCCTCGCGACCCAGGGAGTAGAGCAGCCGCGCGCGCAGGTAGAGGGCCTGGGCCACGGCATGGTGGGCCATGATGTCCCCGGGGCGGGCGCGCACCCCTTCCTCGGCCGCGGCGAGCGCCTCCTCCACGACGGGGATCGTGTCCGCCGAGACGTTGCTCCGCAGGCCATGGAGGCGCGCCATGAGCACGAGCGCCCGTTGCACCAGCGCCCTGCCATCCTTCGAGCTCGCCCGCACCGCGCGATCGCACGCGGCCCTGGCGGCCTCGAACGGCGGGCCGGTGGGCAGGCCCTTGGAGAAGGCCCCCCACCCCATCTTCTCCCACAGCTCGCACTCGGCCCGGTGCACGTCCGGATCGCTGCTGCCGATCTCCGCGGCCACCCGGTAGGCCTGCGCGGCCCGATCGAAGTAGGCCTTCATCTTCTCGTAGTCGAACGCCGCGTCATGCCGGTACCTGCTGCCCTCCGCGTACAGCGCGTCCCCCTCGAGCTTCTTCGGCTCGTACATCCACGGGGCCTTGTCGAACGCGGCCTGGGCCTTGGCGATCGCCTCCTCGCTCCGTCCCTCGTACAGCGCGATCAGCCCCTCGGCGTACTCCGGCACCTCCAGCCTCGAGCCCACCGCGGCGCGCAGGTGCGCGAGCGCCGGCTCACGGATCTCCCGGTCGAGGAGCTCCACCTTCTTCTGGCGCTCCTCCTCGTTGCTGATGCGCCGGGTCTCCTCCAGGGCGTGGCGCAGCAGCTCGCCCAGCGCCCGCCCCAGCGCGTACTGGAGATCCGCCGACGAGTAGCCCGCCGCGAGCGCCTGCTCCAGGTGCTCCCGGGCGCGCTCGGGGCTGCCGAGCGCGAGCTCTCCCAGCCCGAGCGCGTAGTGCCCGGGCCCCTGCCCCGCCCTGCCCGCCTCGCGCATCCGTCGCTCGATCTCCCCGAGCCGGGCGCGCACCACGTCCCGCTCCCGCTCCACGTCATGCAGGGGCAGGCCGTACGCCGTGCGCAGGAACAGCTCCATCTCCTTGACGCTCTCGCCCAGCTCCAGCGCCAGCCGGGCCTGCTCGGCCGCATGTCTCTCCGCCGCGACCCAGACGCCGCCCAGCGCCAGCGCTCCCAGCGCCAGCGTGGCCACCAGCCCCGTGAGCAGCTTGTGCTTGCGCGCCTTTCGCAGGAGGACCTGGGCCCAGGACACGGGTCGGGCCTGGATCAGCTCGCCATCCAGGACGCGCCGCAGATCCTCGGCGAGCGCCCGCGCGGAGTCATAGCGACGCGCCGGAGCGCGCTCCAGGCACTTCATCACGATGGTCTCGACGTCCTTGGGCACGCCCGGCTTCACCGCGCCCAGAAGCGGGACATCCTCGAGCGTCACCATGGCGAGCAGCTTCCACGGATGATCCGAGACGAACGGGGGCCGCCCGGCGATCACGTCGTACAGCGTGGCCCCCAGCGAGTAGACGTCGGTGCGGCGATCCAGCCCGTGCACCTCGCCCAGGGCCTGCTCGGGCGACATGTACGCGGGCGTGCCGATGACCTCTCCGGTCTGGGTCTGGCCCTGATCCTCGAGCTGGCGCACCAGGCCAAAGTCCACGACGTACGGCTTCCACGTGCCGTCCTCGCGCTGCTCGACGAGGATGTTCCCCGGCTTGATGTCCCGGTGGATCATCCCCAGCCGGTGCGCCTCATGCACCGCCGAGGACACTTCCATGAGCAGCTTCACCTGCTGCTCGAGCGTCAGCCGCTCGCGGATGCGCGAGAGCGGCTCGCCATCGATGAACTGCATCACGATGTACGGCTCGCCGTCGGCCTGCCCGGCCTCGTACACGCGGCACACGTGCTCGTGCTGGATGCGCGCCTGGGCCCGCGCCTCCGCGATGAACCGCCGCCCGAGCGCCGGGTTGTTCCCCTTCAAGAGCTTCAGCGCGATGGTGCGCCCCAGCCGGGGGTCCACCGCCCGGTAGACGATCCCCACGGCCCCTTCGCCGGCCAGCCGGATGTCCTCGTACCGCTCGACCAGCGAGGGAGGCAGCGGCCTGCGCTGGGGGGCGGACGGCTCCGGGGCCCTGCCCAGGAGCGTCTCCGCGAGCGGGGGATGGCTCTGGCTGTCGTCCTCGGACATGGGGGCCTCGGACCACGGATGACGCGACGGGACAGACGCTCGAGCTCGAGCGTCAGGGCCACGTTACGCGCCCTCCGTCACCGCTTCCTATAGCGCCGCGGGATGAGATCCGCCGTTCGGAGAGGGGGGAGGGTTACCGCCACCCCAGCTTCGTTCCATGGACACATCCGCTCGTGTCTCGACTCATCTGGGGTGCCCGCAAGATCGCCAGGCTCACTTCGATGAAAGGACGTGGAATGGACTTCCGATCAAGAGGCGCCTGAGACCTACGCTTGGGCGCCTGTGCGCCCACCCGCTGTGCCTGGCACGGGCCTCCCCAACAGCGGGCAGCCAGGGCAGGTTCGCCCCAAGCCCCTGCCGCGGAGCCCTCACAAGCGCGTGTTACCGCCCACCCGGGAGCCGGGACTCTGGGCCGGAGACGCTCCTCGGGCCTCACAGGAACCGGAGGTGTTCCGCCCCGGGGGCTCCCAGCGCTCAACCTTCCCAAGCACCTCCGCTCGCCTGAGATCCCCCACTATCTCGGGTGGCTGAACTACTGGTCGGCAGCCACCGCGCAGACCCTCGGGTTCCCGGACCCTGCCCGCGACGAGGAGCTCCTCTCGCGGGCGTGGCGCACTGCGACGGGCGGGTGGGTCGTTCGGCTCACGGAGACGCCGCTCGATCTCGACGACCCCTCGCACCTGGAAGCGCTCCTGCGCGCCTACGAGCGCTTCCCGGAGATTGGCGGGCGCGCGCCCCCTCGATGAATCACCGGGCCCGAGGCAGAGGGGGGCCGACCCGGGCTACTTCGCCGCCGCCCGGGACACGGGGAAGCCGCGCTTGCGCATCAGCGCGTCGATGCCGGCGTCCTTGCCGCGGAAGGAGCGGTAGGCCTCGGCGGGATCGACCGTGTTGCCCAGGGAGAAGACGTTCTTGCGCAGCCTGTCGGCCACGGCCCGATCGTAGAGCCCGCCGCCCTCGGTGAAGGCCTCGTAGGCGTCCGCCGTGAGGGTGTCGGCCCAGAGGTAGCTGTAGTAGCCCGCCGAGTACCCGTCGCCCGCGAAGACGTGGGTGAACTGCGGCGTGCGGTGCCGCATGACGATCTCCTCCGGCATCCCGAGCGCCTTCAGCGTGTCGCGCTCGAACGCATCCGGGTTGATCTCCTTGGCACCGGCCAGGTGCAGCTTCATGTCCACCAGGGCGCTGGCCAGGAACTCCACCGTGGCGAAGCCCTGGTTGAAGGTGGAGGCCTTCTTGATGCGGTCCACCAGCGCCTGGGGAATGGGCTTGCCCGTCTGGTAGTGAACCGCGAAGCGGTTGAGCACCTCGGGAGTGGAGAGCCAGTGCTCCAGCAGCTGCGAGGGGAACTCCACGTAGTCACGCGGCACGGCGGTGCCGGAGAGCGACGGGTAGCTCACCTGGGAGTTCAGCCCGTGCAGCGCGTGGCCGAACTCGTGGAACAGCGTCTCCGCGTCCTCCCAGCTGATGAGGACGGGCTCGCCGGGCTTGCCCTTCACGAAGTTGGAGTTGTTGGAGACGATGGTGGTGACTTCGCCCTTGAACCGTTCCTGGCTGCGGTAGGCGTTCATCCACGCGCCCGAGCGCTTCCCGGGCCGCGCGTACGGATCGAAGTACCACAGGCCGATGTGCCGGCCGCTGGTCTTGTCCTTCACCTCCCAGACGCGGACGTCGGGGTGGTAGACGGGCACGTTGTCCACCGGCACGAACACGAAGCTGAACAGCTCGCCGGCGACCCAGAACATGCCCTCGCGCAGCTTCTCGAGCTGCATGTACGGCTTCACCTCGTTCTGATCGAGGTCGTACTTCGCCTTGCGCACCTTCTCGGCGTAGTAGCGGTAGTCCCAGGGGGCGATCTTCAGCTTCGCGCCCTCCTTGTTGGCCACCGCCTGCATGTCGGCGACCTCCTCGCGGACGCGAGCGACCGCGGGAGTCCACACCGCCTCCATCAGCGCCATGGCGCGCTCGGGCGTCTTGGCCATGGCGTTCTCCAGCCGCCAGTGCGCATGCGTCGAGTAGCCCAGCAGCTTGGAGCGCTCGGCGCGCAGCTTGAGGATCTCGGAGATGATGGCGTTGTTGTCGCGCGCATCCCCGTTGTCACCGCGGTTGACGTAGTTGCGCCAGACCTTCTCGCGCAGATCCCTGCGGGACGAGTAGGTCAGGAACGGCTCCATGGCGGAGCGCGTGTTGGAGATGGCCCACTTGCCCTTCTGTCCCCGAGCCTCGGCCGCGGCCGCCGCGCCAGCCCGGACGGAGTCGGGAAGGCCGGCGAGGTCCGCCTCGGACTCGAGGATGACGGCGTAGCTCTCCTCGTCCTTGAGGACGTTCTGGCTGAAGGTGGTGAAGAGTGAGGCGAGGCGCTGGTTGATCTCGACCAGGCGCTTCTTCGCGGCCGCGTCGAGCTTGGCGCCGGCGCGGACCATGTCCGTATAGCGGAGCCAGCTCAGGCGCTGCTGCTCGGGGGTGAGCTTCGCCTTCTCGGGCGAGGTGTAGACGGCCTCGATGCGCTGGAAGAGCTTCTCGTTCTGGTTGATCTCGTCATGGAAGGCGGCGAGCTTGGGAGCCATCTCGCGCTCGATGGCCTGGAACTCCGGCCCGTTCATGGTCGAGGACCAGACGCTGTAGATCGTCCGCACGTCATCCAGGGTGCGCCCCAGGTCCTCCAGGGCGGCCAGGGTGTTCTCGAAGTTCGGCGCGGCGGGGTTGTTGGCGATGGCGGCCACCTCCGCGCGGGCCTTGTCCATGGCCGCCTCGAGGGCGGGCTTGAAGAGCTCGACCTTGACCTGATCGAACGCGGGGACGCCGCCGTACGGGCCAGCCCACGGGGCGAGCAGCGGGTTCTGGACCTGCGGACTGGGAGCCTGCTGGCTGGGGGCCTGGGCGGCCGGGGGCTGGGTGTCGTGCATGGAGCTTGGGCCCTCCTGGGCGGGGGTGGTGGCACACGCGGCGGACACGAGGACGGCGGCGCCGGCGCTGGCGAAGAGATGCTTTCGCTTCAAGTGAAACCTCCAGAGGGGACTGGCATGAATTCGCGCAGCAACCCTATAGCCTGCCCGCTCATTCCCCGACCTGGAAGGTTTTCACCTGCGCTCGGGCGGACGAGCGCAGGGGCGCGGTGACCAGGATGCCGACCACCGCGGTGGCCAGGCCACCCAGCAGGTCCAGGAAGTAGTGCTGGCGGGTGGTGATGATGGTGAAGGACGTCAGCGCGAAGGCGATCCACAGCGGCACGGCGACGCGGGGGCGATCCCTCACCAGCCCCCAGCAGGCCACGGCGGGGATGGTGATGTGCCCCGAGGGGAAGCTGCTGTGGGGCGTGTCCACCACGACCAGCAGGTTGTAGGCCGCCATCGAGATGGCATCTCCCTCCACGGAGGACGGGCGGGGATAGGTGGTAGGGAACAGCAGCCAGATCGTGAAGTTCAGCCCGATGGCCACGTAATAGGCCCGCACCGTGTCGCGGAAGATCGTCTCGTCGCGGATGAAGGCCGGCACGCCGACGTCCGCCAGCAGCAGGATGGCGTAGGGCCACACCGTCCAGGCCATGAAGGGCAGCAGCGCGTCCACCCACGTGAGAGGCAGGTACGCGGGCGTCCCCGTGGGGTGGTGGTTGAACCAGAGGTAGGCCGTCGTGTTCACCAGCACCAGCGGGATCATCCGCCGCACGTTGCGCCAGATGTAGCTGGCCATGTCAGTACACCATCGCCAGCGCGCCGATGGACACGCCCGCCGCCGTGCCGGCCAGCAGGATGCGATCGCCCCGGCGGATGCGCCCCGCCTCCACCGCGTCATGGAGCGCCATGGGCAGGGAGGCGGAGATGCAGTTGCCGTGCGTCTGGATGTTCTCCACCAGCCGCTCCTGCTCGAAGCCGCACGCCCGCGCCGCCATGCGCACGGCGAAGAGGCTGGCCTGGTGCGGCACCAGCACGCGGATCTCCTCGGCGGGGAACGGCAGCGACGCCAGGTACTTCGCGATGAAGGGGACGCTGGCCTGCTGCGTGAAGCGGAAGATGGCCGGCCCATCCATGTGGAAGAGGTTCATCTCCGGCGTGGTGGTCGGCGCGTTGGGATGGTTGAGGGTGCCTCCTCCCGTGAGGCAGGCCAGGTCCGCGCCGGCGCTATGGGTGGTGAAGGACGAGGGGTACAGGTGGCTGGGCTCCGTCTCCTCCGCGCGCGTCACCACGGCGGCGGCCGCCCCGTCGCCCATCAGCACGCAGCTCTCCTTCTCATTCCAGTTCAGCCCGACGCTGGCGAGGTCCGCGGACACCACGAGCACGGCGCGGTGCTGCCCCAGCGCCACGGCGTTCGCCGCCACGTCCAGCCCGGTGAGGAAGGACAGGCAGGTGCTGTTCACGTCGAAGCAGGGAATGCCGTGCGCCTCCGGGCCCAGCTCACGCTGGAAGAACACCGCCGTGCAGGGAATGGTCTGCTGCGGCGTCCCCGAGGCGCAGAGGATCAGCCCCACGTCCCCCAGCGTCAGGCCGGCCCGCTGGAGCGCCACCCTCGCCGCCTCGGCGCCCAGGGAGGCAGCCGTCTCGTCGGTGGCGTGCCGGCGCTCGGCGACGCCCGTCTTGCGCTCGATCCACCCGGGCTCCAGACCCAGCCGTGTCTCCAGCTCCGCGCTCGTCACCACCCGCCGGGGCAGGCTCTTGCCCAGCCCCGCGATCTTCACTCGTCGTATCGTGTTCACCCGGTCCTCCGCGGACGAGCGGATGGCCCCAGGCCACTGCTCAATCCGGACCGCTTCCGAGGTGTGCTCGGCCCCTCGATGCGGCCGCGAGTATAGTGCAGCCCTTCGTGCATCGACACGCACATGACTCCCCTCCTCCCCGTGAACCCGCCATGAGCGGCCAGGCTCGAACTCTCCCGCAAGCGCCCCCGATCAATGTGGCGCGCTACCTGGAGCGGCTCGCGACGCACGCACCGACCGCACCGGCCCTGCACCTGGCTCGCACCGGCGAGACGGTGAGCGCGGGAGTGCTCGCCGAGCGTGCGGCCAGACTCTCCCGAGGGCTGGCGGCGAGGGGCGTGGCCCCCGGGGATCGCATCCTCCTCATGGTCCGGCCCGGGCTGGACTTCGTCGCGCTGGCGTTTGGCCTCCTGTCGCTGGGGGCGGTGCCGGTGCTCATCGATCCAGGGATGGGGCGCAAGCGCCTGCTCGATTGCGTGGAGGCGGTGGCGCCGGTGGGCATGGTGGCGGTGCGCCTGCTGCATGCGCTGCGCTGGACCCGGCCGAGCGCCTTCCGGAGCGTGCGCCTGTCCGTATCGCTCGGAGCCTTCCCCGGCACGGTGCGCTACGCCTCGCTGCTGGAAGGCGAGCCGGTCCCCTTCACCGCCGTTGCCCGCCGGGCGGAGGATCCCGCCCTCATCGCCTTCACCACGGGCGCGACGGGCGTGCCCAAGGGCGTCGTCTTTCCCCACCGCGTCCTCGAGGCGCAGGTGGACACGCTGCGAGAGCTGGCCTCGCTTCGGGAGGGTGACTGCTTCCTCGCGCTGCTGCCGCCGCTGGCGCTGCTGGGCCCGGGGCTGGGCTGCTCCGTGGTGCTACCGGACATGGATGTGGCGCGTCCGGCCGCGGTGGATGCGGCCCGGCTGGTGGAGGCCATCCGCCGCTGGCGAGTCACTCTCGGCTTCGGCTCGCCCACGGTGTGGGGCCGCATCATGCGGCACCTGGAGGCCACGGGCGGCACCCTGCCCTCCCTGCGGTTCCTGATGCTCGGCGGCGCGCCCGTGCCCCCGGAGCTGCTCCGGGCCTGCTCGGGGAAGCTGGCGCTCGGACGGGAGGCGCTGACGGCCTACGGCGCCACCGAGGCCCTGCCGCTGACCGGCGTGAGCACCCGCGAGAGCCTGCTCGAGGCGGAGCGGGAGCGCACGGAGCGAGGCTCCCTGGTGGGCCCGCCCGTGCCGGGGGTTTCGGTGCGCATCGTGCCCGTGACGGATGCGCCCCTGGAGCGACTGCCCGCGGCACTGCCTGCCGGCGAGGTGGGCGAGGTGTGTGTCCGAGGTGGCGTGGTGGCCTCCGGCTACTTCGGTCGCCCGGAGGCGGATGCGCTCGCGCAGGTTCCGGATCCCGGGGGCGCCTGGCACCGCATGGGAGACCTGGGCTACCTGGATGAGCAGGGCCGCCTGTGGTTCTGCGGGCGGAAGACCGAGCGGGTGGAGACGCCCGAGGGACGGCTGCTCACCGCGTGCGTGGAGCCGGTGTTCGCCGCGCATCCCCGCGTGGAGCGGGTGGCGCTGGTGGGCGTGGGCGAGCGTCCCCACCAGCGCGCGGTGCTGGTGGTGCAGCCCCGGGCCGGGCAGTGGCCCTGGACGAAGGCGGCCCGAAACACCTTCACCCAGGAGCTGCTCGCGCTCGGAGCCAGATACGCCCAGGCGAGCGGAGTGCGCGACGTGCTGTTCCACCGCGAGCTCCCACTGGACGTGCGCCACCAGGCGAAGATCCTCCGACACGAGCTGTCGCGCTGGGCCGCGGAGAAGCTGAAGTGACGGAGCCACGGGAGGGCACGGGCGAGCAGGAGCGCGGGAGCGAGCCCACGGTGGTGACGGGGGCCACGGGCTTTCTCGGGCGCCACCTGTGCGCCGCGTTGGTCGCCCGGGGAGAGTCCGTGGTGGCCGTGGGCCGGGACTTCTCGCGCTTCCCGCCGCTGGTGGAGCCCCTGTGCCGCAAGGCCGTCACGGACCTGGGAGATGCACGGGCGCTCGAGGCCGCATGCCGGGGAGCGCGAGCCGTCATTCACGGCGCGGCCCTCTCCAAGGCCTGGGGCCGGCGCGAGGACTTCGTGCGAGTCAACGTCGAGGGCACCCGGAACGTGCTGGAGGCCGCGCGCGCGGCGGGCGTCCGGCGCTTCGTGCACATCTCCTCCTCGAGCGTCGTCTTCGAGGGACGGGACGGCTGGAACCTCACCGAGGACGCGCCCCTCCCCTCGCGCTTCCTCGGCGACTACTCAGAGACCAAGGCCCGTGCCGAGGAGCTGGTCCGCGCCGCGCGAGGCATCGAGACGATCATCCTCCGACCGCGAGGGATCTTCGGGCCGGGAGATCCAGGCATCCTCCCCCTGCTGGTGGCGAGGGCCCGAGCGAAGCGGCTATCCATCATCGGCTCGGGAGACAACGTGCAGGACTTCACCTACGTGGAGAACGTGGTCCACGCGGCGCTGCTGGCGAGAGATGCGGCTGGCGTCTCGGGGCGCACGTACTTCATCACCAACGGAGAGCCCATCCGGGTCTGGGACTTCATCCGTCGGGCACTGGAGGGGCTCGGGATCGCGCCTCCCACGCGACGCGTTCCCCTGGCGGTGGCGCGCACCGTGGCGGCCGGACTGGAGGCGCTGTACCGCCTGGTGCCGGCCCTGGGAGAGCCGCCGCTCACGCGCTACACGGTGTCCCTGGTGGGAGTGAACCAGACGCTGGACATCACGGCCGCGCGGCGGGAGCTGGGCTACGCGCCCCGAGTGAGCCTGGACGAGGGCCTGGCGCGCACGCTGGCCGCCTTCCGCGAGGAGCACGCATGAGCCGGGTCCGCATGGAGGTGAGATACGCGGGGCGCTGCTTCCACCCCGAGGCCATGGTGGTGCGCGGAGCGCCGCTCCGGCCCGCGGCGTTCCCGGCCCTCTTCGCGATCCTCCGCCACCCGGAGGGCGGCGTGGCGCTCTTCGACACGGGGTATACGCCGCGCTTCCTCGCGGCCACCGCCACCTTCCCCGCGAGCCTCTACCGTCGCCTGACTCCCATGCGGCTGGAGACGGGCGAGACGGCCGTGGCCCAGCTCGCGGCCCTCGGCATCCCACCCCACGAGGTGCGGACCGTCATCCTCAGCCACTTCCACGCGGACCACATCGCGGGGGCGCGTGACTTCCCGCGGGCTCGCTACCTGGCCACGCGTGAGGCCTACGCGGCCGTGAGCGAGCGAGGTGCCCTCGGACGTCTGCTGCGCGGCTTCCTCCCGGATCTGCTCCCCGAGGACTTCGAGCAGCGCGCCATGCTGCTGGAGCCGGAAGACTTCACCGGAGCTCCTGTCGCCGACTTCGGCGCCACGTACGATCTCTTCGGCGATGGCAGCGCGCGATTGGTCCGCCTGCCGGGACATGCCGCCGGGCAGCTCGGGCTGTGGGTGCACACCGAGGAGGGCCGCCGTGCCTTCCTGGTCGCGGACGCGGCGTGGACCTCGCGCTCGTTCCGGGAGCTGCGCCCACCGAATCCCGCCGCGAACCTCATCGTCGACAGCGCCCGGGAGACCCGACGCACGCTGGAGGCCCTCCACGCGCTGTCCCTGAGGGAGCCCGGACTGGAGATCATCCCCTCGCACTGCTCCGAGTGGCACCAGGCCCACGCGGCAACCCCTGAGCCAACACGGCTCAGCCCGCTGGAGCGTGCTGGCGGCGGTACTCGCCGGGAGTAGTCCCCGTCCAGCGACGGAAGGCCCGGTAGAACGCGCTCAGCTCCGTGAAGCCGGCGATGAAGGCCACCTCGATGATCTCCATGCTGCTGGCGGTGATGTAGTGCTCCGCCACCTCGCGCTTGACGGCATCGAGCTCCGCGGTGAACGACGTGCCCTCCTGCTGAAGATCCCGCTGGAGGGTGCGCGGGCTGGCGCTGATCGCCGCCGCCACCTCCTCCAGTGACGAGCGCCCTTCCGGGAGCAGATCGACCAGCACGGCTCGAACCCGCTCGCGGAGCGTCCGGGGCTTCACCTTCCGCAGCAGCGCATCGGCGTGGCGCTGCATCACCGAGAGGAGCACCTGATCCCGCTCGCGGAGCGGCAGGTCCAGCAACGAGCTCGGAAGGACGATCTCGTCGAGAGAGCAGCCGAAGCGCACCGGACCGCCCAGGATGCGCTCGCGCTCGGCATGCGGCTCGATGGGGGGATGCCGGAAGCGGACCTCCTGAGGGCTCCAGGGCGTCAGCGTGGACTCCCGCCCGGCCCTGAGCACCATGCCCGCGTAGAACTCGGACAGCTGAGGCAGGCGCGGAGCTGCGCGTCCCTTGATACCCCAGCGGACGAACGCCTGGGGGCCGCGCACCTCCAGCTCCATCTCCAGGCAATCGTTGATCAGCGGGATGTAGCGCACGAGGCGCTCGAAGGCGGAGCGCAGGGTCGGGCTGGCGCGGAACAGATAGAGGTTGATGCCAGCGGCCGTGAGCCGCATGCGCTCGACCATGTGCAGGGCGATCGTGGAGTCACCCGAGTGCCGCTCCAGCTCGCGAAAGATCCCCAGCGCGGGGGCCAGCGGAAGACGGCCGTCATGAGCCTGGAGCGACGCGGGATCGATCCCCACCGTGCGCAGGAGCGCCTCGTGCGAAATGCCCATTGTTTCAATGGCTTCGACCAGGGTGGCCACGGCCTGTATGGAGACGGTGCCCTCTCGCATGGTGGGCATCATACCCCTTCGTTCCGGTGGCTCCCGCGGCACGGAACCACCTCACGGACCTCACATGTCACCCTCTGTCCCCCCATGGCTGCCTGGGCCCGTCTGCTCTAGGTGCTCCTTTTCGGTCTGACTGCGTGTGCCACCGCTGGGGAAGAGCGTCCTGCGCGGCGACTGAGCGCCCGGTCGCAAGGCTCCCTGCGCCCGAGGAGCGGCGCGCCTCCGTCACAACCCGCCCGAGCCACCTCCCTCCCCTTGGATCTGCCAGGGAGCGCACCGGATGGAGCGATGGGGATGGACACGGAGGATGGCGCTGACTTTCTGCTGCCTGGGCGGGCTCGCGGCCACGTCGCCCGCCACGGCAGCGGAGGCCCGGCGCGGGGAGGTTCCATCGCCCGTCCCGGCGTCGGACGGTGGGGCTCCCCGCGCGGGCGTTTCCGCGGCCTTCCTGGGCGTCGTCATCCCGCATGACTCGGTGGACCTGACCTCGAAGTTCGAGGGCCGGCTGGAGGAGCTGACCGTCGACGTGGGAGACGCCGTCCGCGAGGGCGACGTCCTGGCGCGGCTGGACGTGCGCCCGCTGGAGCAGGATCTGGCGGCCGCGCGGGCCACGCTGCAGGGCTCACGAGCGGAGGAGCAGGCCGCCGGCCTGGCGCTCGCGGAGGCTCGTGAGAAGAAGCAGCGGTACTTCACCCCGCGCTCCCTGGAGCTGGGGGTCTACTCCCAGGAGGAGCTGGCCAGGATCCGCTACCAGGAGAACACGGCCCTGGCGCGCCTGGAGGCGGCCCGGGCCCGGACGCGGGAGCAGCAGGCGCGCGCCAAGGAGCTGGAGCAGAACGTGAGCGAGGCCACGCTCGTGGCGCCCTTCGATGGCGTCGTGGCCACGCGGCCCGTGAGCCCGGGGGCGCGAGTCGCCGCGGGACAGCCGGTCCTCCGCGTGCTGGGCACGGGAGGCCAGAAGATCCGCTTCGCCGTCCCCGAGGAGGAGGCACGTCGGCTCGCGCCCGGCTCGCCGCTGCGGCTGACCGTCGAGCAACCGGCGGTGACGCTCGCCGGGCACGTGGAGAGCATCACTCCCGAGGTGGACGCGGCGGCCCGCCTGGTCTTCGCCGTCGCCGCCTTCGACGCGCCGCCACCGGAGACGGTCGCCACCGGCATGGTGGCCCGGGTCCGGCCGGGCCCGGCGCAGGGGAACGTCGTGCAGCTCGAGTCCGGCGGCCCCACCCCGACGCGGAGCGGGCCGTAGGCCTTCACCGCGAGCCGGAGCACGTGCCCCCGCACGGCCGGCCAGGAGCAAGAGACATGGAAGCCGTTCGCTCGAAGATCTTCCGAGAGGAAGCGCTGCGCCATCACGAGGGCGCGCAGCAGGACGGAGACGTCCTGCGCATCTCCCCGTCGTGGACCCGGTGGACGTACTGGACGCTGCTGGGGCTGCTGCTCGCGGCGCTGGTGTACTCGCTGCTGGGCACGCTGCCGGAGTACGCCTCCGGGCCGGCCATCGTGAAGGTGGAGGGCCAGAGCCACCTGACCGTGGACCTGCCGGGCATCGTGTCGAGCGTCGAGGTCCGCCCCGGGCAGCGGGTGGAGCAGGGGCAGGCGCTGGTCAGCTTCCACTCGCAGGAGGAGACGGTCTCGCTGGAGCGCATCGAGCGCGAGTTCGATCTCCAGCTCATCCGGGTGCTGAGGGATCCCTCGGACGAGAGCGCGCGGCAGACGTTGACCTCGCTGCGCGCGGAGCGAGAGCTGGCCATGGCGCGGCAGCAGGCGCGGACCCTGCGGGCGCCCCAGGCGGGCGTGGTGAGCGATCTGCGGATCCGCCCTGGCCAGTATGTGACGCCCGGGCAGAGCGTCGTCTCCGTGGTGGGCGACGACGTGACGGTGTCGCTGGTGGCGCTGCTGCCGGGTGGCTATCGGCCGACGCTCGAGCGGGGGCGCTCGCTGCGGGTGGAGCTGAGCGGCTTCCACCACGAGTACCACACCTTCAGCATCGACTCGGTGGGAGACCAGATCGTCGGGCCGGCCGAGGTGCGGCGCTTCCTGGGCCCGGAGATCGCGGACGCGCTGGAGCTCGAGGGGCCGATGGTGCTGGTGAGGGCGCGGCTCCCCTCCTCCACGTTCACGAGCAAGGGCCGGACCTTCAACTACTTCGACGGGATGTTGGCGCGAGCGGACGCGCGGGTGCGTGCGGAGCGCATCCTCGTGGCGCTGGTGCCGGGCCTGAAGGGAGCCATGGGACATGAGGACCGCTGAAGCAAACGTCGTAGGGCTGGCCGACCGCTTCCCGGCCCTGCGCAACCTCCAGGCGCGGGTGAAGGGTCGCATCCCGATCGTCCGCCAGCTCTCGGAGACGGAGTGCGGCGCGGCCTGCATCGCCATGGTGCTGGGCTTCCACGGCCGGCCGGTGCGGCTGGAGGAGGTGCGGCAGTCCATGGGGGTGGCGCGGGACGGAGTGTCGGCGCTGGACATCCTGCGCACGGCGCGCACGTTCGGGCTGCGCGGGCGCGGCGTGTCCATCGACGAGGAGGCGCTGAAGTACCTGCCGCCGGGCACCATCCTGCACTGGCAGTTCTCGCACTTCGTGGTCTTCGAGCGCCTGGGCAAGGACGCTGTCCACCTGGTGGACCCGGGCCAGGGCCGGCGGCGCGTGCCGATGGAGCGCTTCCGCCAGTCCTTCACGGGCGTGGCCCTGCTGCTGGAGCCTGGGGAGAACTTCGAGACGGGCAAGGCGCGGCCGCGGAACGCCTCGCGCTACGCGCTGCAGGTGCTCCAGCAGTCGCACACGCTGACGCGGGTGCTGGTGATGTCGCTGGTGCTCCAGCTCTTCGCGCTGGCCATCCCCGTGCTCACGGGGCTGGTGGTGGACCGGGTGGTCCCCCGAGGGGACGTGCACCTGCTGGGCGTGGTGGCGGCGGGGCTGATCGCGCTGACGGGCTTCCAGTTCCTCACGACGCTCATCCGCAGCCACCTGCTGCTGGAGCTGCGCACGCGGCTGGACTCGAACATGACGCTGGGCTTCGTGGAGCACATGGTGGGGCTGGCCTGGTCCTTCTTCCAGGTGCGGGCGGCGGGCGATCTGCTGGCGCGGCTCAGCAGCAACGCGACGGTGCGGGAGATCCTCTCCTCCAGCGCGATCTCGGGGCTGCTCGACGGCGCGCTCGTGGTGCTCTACCTGGTGCTGATGTTCGTGGTGAGCCCGGTGCTGGCGCTGATCGTCCTGGGGCTGGGGCTGTTGCAGGTGCTGATCCTGGTGTTCTCCACGAAGCGACAGCGCACGCTGATGTCGGAGAGCCTGGAGGTGGAGGCCAAGAGCCAGAGCTACCAGGTGGAGATGCTCACGGGCATCCAGACGCTCAAGGCGTTCGGCGTGGAGCACCAGGCGGTGCAGCGCTTCTCGGAGCTGTTCGTGAACGTGCTCAACGTGTCGCTGCGGCGGGGCCGGCTGACGGCCTGGGTGGAGGCGCTCAACGGGTGCCTGCGCGTGGCGGCCCCGCTGGTGCTGCTGAGCTTCGGCGCGCTGCAGGTACTGAGCGGGAAGATGACGCTGGGGACGATGCTGGGGATGACCGCCCTGGCGGGCGCGCTGCTGGTGCCGCTGTCCAACCTGGTGAGCACGGGCAGCCAGCTCCAGCTCCTGGGCAGCTATGTCGAGCGCATCGATGACGTCTTCGACACGCCGCCCGAGCGGGATCCGGCGAAGCCCGGCCAGCCGGCCCGGCTGAAGGGCGGCATCGAGCTGGATCGCGTCTCGTTCCGCTACGCGCCCACGTCACCGCTGGTGGTGAAGGATGTCTCGGTCCAGATCCAGCCGGGGCAGTTCGTGGCCATCGTGGGACGCTCGGGGGCGGGCAAGAGCACGCTGGCCAACCTGCTGCTGGGCCTGTACCTGCCCACCGCGGGGCGGGTCCTCTATGACGGCGCGGATCTGGGCGATCTGGATCTGCAGTCGGTGCGCGGCCAGATGGGCGTCGTCCCGCAGGAGCCGGCCTTCTTCAGCACCACGCTGCGGGCGAACATCGCGCTGAGGGATCCCACGCTTCCCATGGAGCCCATCATCGAGGCGTCCCGGCTGGCGAGGCTCTACGATGACGTGATGGCGATGCCGATGGGCTACGACACACCGCTGGTGGATCGCGGCGCGTCCCTCTCTGGCGGACAGCGTCAGCGGCTGGCGCTGGCCCGGGCGCTGGTGCACAACCCGGCTGTGCTGCTGCTGGACGAGGCGACGAGTGCGCTCGACGCCATCACGGAGAGCCAGGTCCAGCAGGCGCTGGCCTCCCTGCGCTGCACGCGCATCGTCATCGCGCACCGGCTGAGCACGGTGGTGGACGCGGATCTGATCCTGGTGATGAATGACGGCCAGCTCGTGGAAGCTGGCCGTCACGAGGAGCTGCTCTTGCGGCGGGGGGCCTACGCCGAGCTGGTCCGAGCCCAGATCGAGAAGACCGGTCGCCTCGAGTGAATCAGCCGTTCCGCTCGGCCGAGTGGAACTTGGTGAAGAGCTGGCCCCAGATGAGGTCCTCGCTGCCGCCCTTCTTCGACAGCTCGCGCGCCTCGTTCTTCCACACCTCGCGCTCGCGGGGCGTCAGCTTGCGGCCGACGCTGCTCTCCAGGTGGTTGAGCACCCGGTCCAGCGCGGCCTCGCTCAGCGTGGCGCCCTCCGCCGGCGTCTCCGCGGCCGCGCCCGGCAGCACATCCACTCCGCGCCCGGTGTTCTGCTGCGCCGAGTGGAACTTGGTGAAGGCCTGGCCCCAGATGAGGTCCTCGCTGCCACCCTTCTTCGACAGCTCGCGCGCCTCGTTCTTCCACACCTCGCGCTCGCGGGGCGTCAGCTTGCGGCCGACGCTGCTCTCCAGGTGGTTGAGCACCCGGTCCAGCGCGGCCTCACTCAGCGTGGCCCCCTCCGCCGGCGTCTCCGCGGCCGCGCCCGGCAGCACATCCACTCCGCGTCCGGTGTTCTGCTGCGCCGAGTGGAACTTGGTGAAGGCCTGGCCCCAGATGAGGTCCTCGCTGCCACCCTTCTTGGACAGCTCACGCGCCTCGTTCTTCCACACCTCGCGCTCGCGGGGCGTCAGCTTGCGGCCGACGCTGCTCTCCAGGTGGTTGAGCACCCGATCCAGCGCGGCCTCGCTCAGGGTGGCGCCCTCGGCCGGCGTCTCGGCAACCGCGCCCGGCAGCACATCCACTCCCCGTCCGGTGTTCTGCTGTGCCGAGTGGAACTTGGTGAAGGCCTGACCCCAGATGAGGTCCTCGCTGCCGCCCTTCTTGGACAGCTCGCGGGCCTCGTTCTTCCACACCTCGCGCTCACGAGGCGTCAGCTTGCGGCCGACGCTGCTCTCCAGGTGGTTGAGCACCCGGTCCAGCGCGGCCTCACTCAGGGTGGCGCCCTCCGCCGGCGTCTCGGCGGCCGCGCCCGGCAGCACATCCACTCCGCGTCCGGTGTTCTGCTGCGCCGAGTGGAACTTGGTGAAGGCCTGGCCCCAGATGAGGTCCTCGCTGCCGCCCTTCTTGGACAGCTCACGCGCCTCGTTCTTCCACACCTCGCGCTCGCGGGGCGTCAGCTTGCGGCCAACGCTGCTCTCCAGATGGTTGAGCACCCGGTCCAGCGCGGCCTCACTCAGCGAGGCACCCTCCGCCGGCGTCTCGGCGGCTGCGCCCGGCAGCACATCCACTCCGCGCCCGGTGTTCTGCTGCGCCGAGTGGAACTTGGTGAAGGCCTGGCCCCAGACGATGTCCTCACTGCCACCCTTCTTGGACAGCTCGCGGGCCTCGTTCTTCCAGACGTTGCGCTCGTTGGGCGTCAGCTTGCGGCCGATGCTGCTCTCCAGGTGGTTGAGCACCCGGTCCAGCGCGGCCTCACTCAGCGTGGCACCCTCGGCCGGCGTCTCCGCGGCCTGACCGGGCAGGACCTCCTTGAAGGGGCGGGCCTGCGTCTCGGCCAGCGCCATGGGAGCAGCGCGAGTCGTCTCGAAGCCATCCTGCCGCGGTGCGGCAACCTGCGCCTTGGTCGCCGTCATCTGGCGCAGCAGGGTCTGGGTCGTCCGCAGGCTCTCCAGCGGAGAAGACGGGGTGCTGCGCTGCGTCGTGGGGGTGGTGGGCTTCGTCAGGCTGCGAATGGTGCTCATGGGCAGGGGCCTCGAAGTGGGGGCTTCAACTGGCACGGGGACTTGGGGTCCGAAAGAATTATCTCATCGACAATTCAAGAGTTGCGGTTGACTTCCCAATTCCTGTCACGCCACGACTGTCCCTGATCTGGGACAGTGACTGTCTTACTCCCAGCGAGCCCCTGAAGCCTCGCGCCAGGGCGACTGTCCCTCTTCTGGGACAGGTGCTCTCGCGGCGCCGGAGAGTGTCCCTGATCTGGGACAGGTGCTATCTCAGACACCAATAACAATAGCCAGACATGCCCTGCTCGGAGTTCGCGACCCTCGCCCACATGAGAGGGATAAAGACAGACGATGCAGCTGGAGCGGGCGCGGCCTTCGGGAACCCCGCGGGCTCAGTCCCCCATCGGCAACCGGTAGATGAAGCCCAGGGTGACGCTGGCCGTATCCAGCCAGTTGCTGCTGTAGCCGTCGCCCAGGCCCATCGCGGCCTCCTGCTCGTCCGTGCCGCGTGCGCCACCCCCCAGGTAGCGAAGATTGAGGAACACATCCATCGTACGAGTGAGACGCATCCCGGCGCGCGCGCTCGCATCCAGGATCGCGGCGTCGAAGCTATCCGCCTCATTGTTCCGATTGAGCAAGCCCCCGGAGGCATAGATTCCATCCACCTCCAGCCCGAGCCATGCCCCCGAGCTGAAGGTGTAGCGTCCACGCACCTTCAGTGCGGGCACGGGCCCGACATCCCGGCTGGACCAGCGCCGAAGGCCATCCGCCGAGGTGAAGGTGAGCGCCGCGTTGCGCAGCTGCAGCGAGGCGCCCACCGCCAGCTCCCACTCCGCCCCCGCGAGCAAGTCGTAGAGGTAGCTCGCCCGCCAGAACGAGAAGCCATAGCGGACGTCCAGGGGTGTCCCCGCTGGGAAGCTGTTGTCGAAGAAGGAGATGTCACGCGACAGCACCGTCTCGCCCCGCAGATCGATCGGCTGGTACAACAGCACGGCGGTGTGCCGCCCGCGCCACGAGAGCTCCGCGCTCAGCCGGGTGGAGAGGAAGAGGTTGTCCTGGCCTCCCTCCTCGGTGAAGCGGAAGAGCGAGCCGCCCTGTCCGTAGCGGACCGAGTTGGCGTGCACATCCAGGAAGCCCAGCTCGCCCACGATGCTTGCCTGGAAGCGCGGCTCGGGCGGAGCCTCCTGCGCGGATGCAGCGGTGGAAAGGCCCAGCAGCACGACCAGCGGGATGAAGCGCTCCATGGTTCCTCCTCGTGAGAGGCGTCACCTGATAAGCCCGAGCGATCCACCGCACGCGGTTTTCTCCCCGAGTGTTCGCAGGTCCCCACCTCCGCCGCCGGGTTACGTCTGTTTCCAGAGGCTCCGGCTCGTCCTAGGGTCCACTGTCCATGGCTCCCTGGAACGCTTCGAAGCATGCCCGCCTCTCCGCGCTCGCCGTCGCCACCCTCCTGCTGGGCTCGAGGGCCGTGCAGGCACAGGACTCGGGTCCCATCGATCCGGCCCGGCTGTCGCAGAGCGTCAAGGTGCTCGCCTCCGACGAGTTCCTGGGCCGGGCGCCAGGCGGGCCGGGCGAGAAGAAGACCCTGGAGTACCTCATCCGTCGGTTCCAGGAGGCGGGGCTCGAGCCCGGCGGCGAGAACGGTGGCTGGACGCAGAAGGTCCCGCTGATCCGCTTCCAGATGGGAGACAAGCCCACCCTGAGGCTGACCGCTGGCGGCAAGACGACTTCGCCGCGGCAGGGCCAGGAGGTGATGGTCAACACCCAGCGGCCCGTGAAGCGCGTGAAGATAGACAAGGCCCCGCTGGTGTTCGTCGGCCACGGCGTCTCCGCGGCCGAGCGCGACTGGGATGACTTCAAGGGGACCGATCTACGGGGAAAGATCGCCGTCTTCCTGATCAACGATCCCGACTTCGAGGCCAGGGAAGGCGAGGCCGTCCGTGGGAAGTTTGGCGGACAGGCGGCCACGTACTACGCCCGCTGGACCTACAAGTTCGAGGAAGCAGCCCGGCGTGGCGCCATCGGAGCACTGATCGTCCACGAGACACCGGGCGCGGGCTATGGCTGGTCCACCGTCATCGCCGGCAACGGACAGAGCTTCGACATCGTCCGGGCCCAGCCAGACAAGGAGAAGGTCCTCATGCAGGGCTGGCTCCAGCGCGACGCCGCGGTCGCGCTCTTCGCCCGCTCGGGGTTGGACCTCGAGAAGCTGAAGGTCGAGGCGCGCAAGGCCACCTTCACCCCCATTCTCCTGAAGGGCGCCAGCCTCTCCGCCGACTACGGCCTGACCCATACGCGCGCTGACAGCCACAACGTGATTGGCCGCCTGCCAGGAACGAAGCGCCCCCATGAGTCGATCATGTACGCCGCCCACTGGGATGCCTATGGGCTGGGGCCGCCGGATGCCTCGGGCGACGAGATCCGCCGCGGCGCCGTGGATGACGCCATCGGCCTGGCGGGCATGATCGAGATCGCACGTGCCTTCCAGAAGGGGCCTCGGCCCGAGCGCTCGCTCCTCTTCGCCGCCTGGACCGCCGAGGAGCCGGGCCTGCTCGGCTCGGAGTACTACGGCGCACACCCGCTCCAGCCCCTGGAGACCCTGGTGGCGAACATGACCATGGATGTCCTGCAGACGGCGGGCCCGTCCCGGGATGTGGTGCTGGTCGGCCACGGCCAGAACGATCTGGAGGACGAGCTCGTCAAGGCCGCCGCGCGGCAGGGGCGCACCGTGACGCCCGACGCCAGGCCCGAGCGGGGCCTGTTCTATCGCGCCGACCACTTCTCACTGGCTCGACGCGGTGTGCCAGTGTTGCTGCTCATGGGACTGGGCGGGGGGCATGACCTGGTGAATGGAGGCAGGGAGGCTGGCGACCGGTGGGTCGCCGAATACACCGCTCGCTGCTACCACCAGCCCTGCGACGCGTGGAGCGCCGACTGGGATCTGCGCGGTGCCGCCCAGGATGTGCAGCTGCTCCATGAGATCGGCCGCGAGCTGGCCTCGTCGAGCCGCTGGCCGGAGTGGAAGCCGGGCTCCGAGTTCGACGCGGTGCGCGACCGCTCGGCTGCCTCGCGGAAGTGATCGGCGGCACACAGAGCAGGCCATCACTCCACACCAGGACACACCCCGCCCCCGACGCTGGGCGCGTGCCCAGGTGGCGGGGTGCGAGGTCTCCATTGGAGTAGGGTTTCGCCGTACCCAGCTTGTCAGCACCCGCGCGAAAGGGGTCTGCTTCGTCTGATCACCGCAGGGCCCCGAGTCGCCGCGCAGCTCCTCGCTGTCATTGCTCACAACCCCAAATGACCCAGCCTACCCAGCCGATCCAGCCCCCCGCCCCCACTGGAGTGACGACCCAGGTCATCCAGGAACAGTTCAGCCCTACCCTCCCGCCCCACTTCCTGCTCGCCAATACGGTGAGCGGCGCCCTGCTCCTGAGCAAGCACGTGTGGCTCTCCGCGGAGCTGGGGATCGCCGATCACCTCGCTCAGGGGCCGCGGCACATCGACGAGCTGGCCGCCGCCACGGCAACCCACGCCGGCTCGCTGTACCGGGTGCTCCGCGCGCTCGCATCGATGGGCATCTTCGCCATGGATGAGAAGCAGGTCTTCCGCAACAACCCGCTGTCCGAGTACCTCCGCTCGGATGCGCCCAACTCGATGCGCTCGTATGTGCGGTACTTCGGAGGCCCGTGGATCTCGGAGGTCTACAGCCGCTCGATCGAGTCGGTGAAGACGGGCAAGCCGGTCCACGAGCTCATCGACCATGCGAACGTCTTCGAGGTGCTCTCGAAGAAGCCGGAGCTCGGCAGGCTGTTCACCGAGGCGATGACGGGCCTGGCGCCCTTCCCCGACTTCGCGCTCCTGAAGTCCTATGACTTCGCGGGCGTCCGCACCCTGGTGGACGTGGCGGGAGGCCAGGGCACCCTGCTGGCGAAGATCCTCCAGGCCCATCCAGGGCTCCAGGGCACGCTCTTCGATCTGCCCAGCGTCATCCAGCAGGCACGCGAGCTGGGGCTCCTGAAGGAGCAGGAGCGCGCGGGTCGCGCGGAGCTCGTCGGCGGCAGCTTCTTCGAGGCGCTTCCACCCGGGCGGGACGCGTACCTCTTCAAGCAGATCTGCCACAACTGGTCCGACGAGGACGTGGTCCGGATGCTCAAGGTGGCGCGGACCGCCGCGGGCGGGCCCGGCAAGAAGCTGCTGATCCTCGAGATGATCATCGATCCGTCCCCGGACAAGGGCATGGTGAGCAAGGTGACGGACATGATCATGCTGGTCCAGTTCGGTGGGCGCGAGCGCACGCCTCAGGAGTTCGGCGCGCTCTTCGAGGCGGCCGGCTTCAAGCTGAACCGCACGATCCCGACGCCCACGCCCTACGCCATCGTCGAGGGCGTGTCCGTCTGACGGCGGCCCCCGCTACAGGAGCCCCTTCGGAGGCAGATGGTGAAGTGGCCGGCGGAGACCTTCATCGCTTCCTTGAAAAGCTCGAGGGTCGTGTAGCGTGCCAGGGCAGGCGCCTTTCTTCCCACTCTACGAACAACCTCCCGGAGAACCCATGGAGACGAAGCAGGCAACGGGCCCCACTTCCCACGCACAGGGAGGAGAGTCCACGCTGGCTCCCGGACTCCGTCAGGTGCTCATCACGGGAGGAGGAAGAGGCATCGGGCAGGCCGTGGCCGAAGCACTCCTGCGGGCGGGCGGGCGCGTGGTCGTCACGGGCCGGCGCGTGGAACGGCTGGAGGCGCTCGCCTCCGCCTGGCCGGGACGCGCCTTCGCCCTGCCCTGCGATCTCACCTCGCCCACCGCGCGCACGGGGCTCGTCGCTCGCGCGAGGGATCTGCTGGGAGGGCTCGACGGGTTCGTCGCCTCGGCGGGGGTCGTCTCCCATCAGCCCCTGGGCCACATCGACGAGAGCGCCCTGCGCGAGCAGCTCGAGGTGAACCTCGTGGCGCCGCTGCGCCTGGGCGAGGAAGCCCTCTCCGTGCTCGAGCCCGGCGGGGGCATGGTCTTCATCTCCTCCAACGTGGCCCACCGCCCCATCGATACGACGGCCGTCTACAGCGCGTCCAAGGCGGGTGTCCTGAGCGTGATGAAGTCCCTGGCCATGGCCGGTGCGCCTCGCCGCATCCGCGCCAACGCCGTGAGCCCTGGCGCGGTGGACACCGACATGGTCCGCGAACTCCGGCTCCCACCGGGAGCCCCCGAGCCCTCTCCGGCCGAGCGGGAGGCGCTGCTCGAGCGCCAGCTGAGCTCGCTCCACCAGTTGCACCCGCTGGGCCGCATGGGGACCCCGGCGGACGTGGTGCAGGCCGTCCTGCACCTGCTGCAGGCCCCCTGGACGACAGGCTCCGAGCTCGTGGTGGACGGAGGGCTCCTGCTGCGCGGGTGACCTGGAAGGTCGGCATAGGCAGTGCGGCGCACGGATGGTATGGCAGGCGCCATGAAGGACGTTTCCCCAGGGGAGCAGGCGCCGTCGGCCTCGCGGGACACCGCCACGGGTTCCCGAGACCTGAGCGCCGCCAGCACGGAGGAGCTGATTCGCGAGCTGCTCCTGCGGCTCGGAGAGGATCCCTCCCGCGAGGGCCTGGCCCGGACACCGGAGCGCGTGCGCAAGAGCCTGCAGTGGCTCACGTCCGGCAGCATGCTCCAGCCCGCCGTGGTCGTCGGCGAGGCCATCTTCCAGTCGGACAGGCAGCGGCGCGAGGAGCTCCTGCGGCTGGTCCGCCCCTGACGCTGGGGCTACTGGGGACAGGGCCTCATCTCGAGCTGCCACTCTCCCTGGACGCAGACTCCGCCCAGGCCGCAGCAGGCCGGACCGCAGGACACCCCGTCGGGCTCGCAGGGTCCGCCCTGCCGGAAGCCTCCCAGCACACAGGCCGCGGGCCCGGGCGGCTCGCAGCGGTACGTCGGAGGCGCCGGAGGTGGAAGCGCGCGCGCCACGCCGCTGCACTCCGGCTGGACGGGATCGGCGCGGTAGGCGCAGGCCACTCCCTCGGGATAGATGCAGACGATGCCAGAGCGCGCCGAGACGCCCTCGGGCGCCGCTCCGGCCTGCCGCGGACACACGCCCTCGAACTGGGACGAGCAGCTTCCCCGGGCTCGCGCGTACCACTGGCCGAGGTAGCACTCCCAGATGGCGCCGCACTCCGGCGTGTCGGCGTAGGTGCAGCGCAGCCCGTTCGCCTTGCACGAGCCCAGCTCGATGGGAGGCACGGAGGGGCACCCCTCCGCCACGGGCGTCGCCGGGCTCACGGCCTCCGTCTCTGGGGCCGTCGCGTCGGCGCCCGTGGCGGCGGGAGCAGGCACCGGGGCGGGAGCGCGGGGCTGCGGAAGGGGCGTCGACCTGGGGGACGCGCACCCCAGGGACACGACCATCGCCACGGCGGCCCACCTCCCGAAGCTCATTCCGAGCGCATCGCCTCCACGGGATCCAGCTTCGCGGCGCGGTAGGCCGGATAGATGCCGAAGATGAGGCCCACGCCGGAGCTCATCCCCAGCGACAGCGCCACGGCCCACGGAGGCACCACCGTGGGGAAGCCCAGCATCCACCGCCCCAGGAACGCCAGGCCGAAGCCCACCGCCACCCCGATGGCTCCGCCCACCAGCGCCAGCATGATCGCCTCGGTGGCGAACTGCCCCAGGATGCGCCGCTTGCGTGCCCCCAGCGCCTTGCGGATGCCGATCTCCTTGGTCCGCTCCGTCACCGACACCAACATGATGTTCAGGATGCCGATGCCGCCCACCACCAGCGACAGCAGGCACACACCGAAGCCCGCGATGGTGATGACCTGCGAGAGCTGGTTGAAGGACTGCGTCATCGACTCATTGGTGACGACCTCGAAGTTGTTCTCCTCCTGGGGCCCCACCTCGCGCCGGCGCCGCAGCAGGTTCGACACCTCATCCTGCGCCTTGTCCACCAGCGTGGGCTCGAGCGCCTGGATGTTGAGATCCAGCGAGCGGTTCTTCCCATAGAGGGGCTGGAACGTACGCAGCGGCATGATGACCAGGTTGTCCATGCTCATCATCCCCAGGAAGCTGCCGCGCCGCTGCAGCACCCCGATGACGGTGAAGCTCCGCCCCTTGATGCGGATCTCGTGGTTGAGCGGATTCGCACCGGGGAAGAGCGCCTCGGACACGTCCACGCCCACCACGGCCACGTTGCGCCCGTCCACCGCCTCCGTCTCCGTGAAGAAGCGCCCGGAAGCAAGGGTGACGCCGCTGGTCTCCGGGTACTCGGGCGTAGCTCCGACGACACGCACCGAGGGCCGCGTCTCCTCGTTGGAGGTGGCCACCTTCTGGCCGCCCTCGTCATCCGCGGGGCCGACAGCCCCCACCGAAGGGCACGACTCCTGGATGGCGCGCGCGTCGTCCAGCGTCAGGTTCGGTCGCCGGGCGTACTTCGCCCAGTTGAAGCGCCCGAACCCCGAGGGCCACTTGGTGGCCATGAACGTGTTGGCCCCCAGCTGGGACAGATCGCGGTTCACCTTGATGCGCAGGCCCTCGATGAGCGCCATCATCGTGATGACCGTGGTGACGCCGATGACGATGCCCAGCAGCGTCAGCAGGGAGCGCAGCGGGTTGCCCAGGAACGTCCCGAAGGCCAGCCGGAGGTTGTCGATGAAGGCTCGCATAGAGTCCGCCGCTCACTCGTAGCGGAGCGCCTCCACCGGATCGAGGTTCGCCGCGCGCGCGGCCGGCCAGATGCCGAACAGCAGCCCCACCACCGCCGCGAAGCCCACGCCGCCCACCACGGTGAGCACCTGCACGTCCGCCGCCAGCGGGGTGATGAGCGACACCACCTTGGCCAGGCCCAGGCCCACCAGGGTGCCCAGCGCCCCGCCCACCGCGGACACGGCCGAGGCCTCCATGAGGAACTGGACGACGATGGTCCGCTTGCGCGCCCCCAGCGCCCGGCGGATGCCGATCTCGCGCGTCCGCTCGCGCACGGACACGAGCATGATGTTCATGATGCCGATACCACCCACCAGCAGGGTGATGAGGCCCACGCCCACCGCCACGCCGTAGAGCGCGCCGGTGAGCTGCTGATAGGTGTTGGCCAGCATCTCCGGCCGGTTGATGGCGAAGTCGTCCGGCTCGCCGGGGGGCGTGCCTCGCAGGCGCCGCATGATGCCCACGAGCTGATCCTCCGCCTTCTTCACGTCCTCCGCGCTGGTCACCGCCATGGAGATGCTGAAGGGGCGCTGCTTGCCGAACACCGCGTAGAACGTCTTGAAGGGCAGCATCACGACGAGATCCTGGTTGTTGTCCAGGAGCTTGCCCTTGCGCGACAGCGTGCCCACCACCTGGAAGGGCCGGTTCTCGATGCGGATCGTCTGCCCGATGGGGCTGATGTTGGGGAAGAGCCCCGAGGCCACGTCCGCGCCGAGCACCGCCACGGGGCGAGTCGTCTCGTCATCCGCCTCGGTGATGAAGCGGCCCTGGACCACCTCATAGCCGGAGATGACCAGGTACTCGCTCTTCACCCCGTTGACGCCCACGGTGGACAGCTGCTCCGAGCCGTGGGCCACGTCCGCCGCGCGCCCCACGATGGGCGAGATGGCGGTGACATAGCTGGACTGGGCGCGGATCTGCTCCACCTGCGGCAGGGTGAAGTTCTTGCGGTTGCGGTACACCCACCAGTCACCGCTCATCACCCAGGGGAACTTGGACACGAAGAGGGTGTTGGCGCCGATGGTGGCCAGCTGCTTGTCGAAGGAGGAGTTGAGCCCCTGGATGATGCCGACGATGGCCAGCAGCGTGGCCACGCCGATGCCGATGCCCACCGTGGTGAGCACGGTGCGCATCCGGTTGGCCCTCAGGGAGAAGAGCGCGATGCGCGCGCCCTCCAGCACGTCCACGCGGAAGACGCTCATGCCCCACCCGCCGCCTGCGCCAGGGGCAGCCCGTGAATGGCCATCGCAACCTCGCGGCCGGGCCCGTCCGCCACCACCTGCCCGTCGCTCAGGCGCACCGCGCGCGGGCAGCGCGCCGCCAGCCTGGGCTCGTGCGTCACCAGCACCAGCGTGTGCCCCGCCCGGTGCAGCTCCTCGAAGAGCTTGACGATCTCCTCGCCCGTGGCCGAATCCAGGTTGCCCGTGGGCTCGTCCGCCAGGAGCATGGAGGGCTCGGCCACCAGCGCCCGGGCGATGGCCACGCGCTGGCGCTGACCGCCGGACAGCTCGTTGGGCCGGTGGTGCATGCGGTGGCCCAGGCCCACCTTCTCCAGCGCCGCCCTCGCCTTCTCGCGGCGCTCGCGCGCCGGCGTCCCGCGGTACACCAGCGGCAGCTCCACGTTGGCCTGCGCCGTCTCCTTCGGCAGCAGCTGGAAGGTCTGGAAGATGAAGCCGATCTCCTTGTTGCGGATGACCGCCAGCTCGTCATCGCTCATGCGCGAGACGTCCTTGCCGTTGAGGAAGTAGCGGCCGCTGCTGGGCGTGTCCAGGCACCCCAGGATGTTCATCAGGGTCGTCTTCCCCGAGCCGGACTGGCCGATGATGGCCACCCACTCGCCCTTGGCGATGCCGAAGGAGACGCCGCGCAGCGCCCGCACCTCCTCACCGCCCACGCTGAAGACGCGGGTGATGTCATGGAGCTGGATGAGCCGGCCGTCGCCGACAGCACTCTCCGTCGTCACGACTTGCCCCCACCCTTCATTCCCCCGGGGCCGCCCGGCTTGGGCTCGCTGACGGTGGCGCCGTGGCTCAGCTCCTTGGAGAGCGTGCGGTAGGGGCCCTCGACGATGCGGTCCCCGTCCTGCAGGCCCTCGAGGATCTCCAGCTCCGTGTCCGAGGCGATGCCGGTGCGCACGCGGCGCACCTGCGCCTTGTTGTCCGCGTCCACCACGAAGACGACCTTGGCCAGCGACTCCGTCTTGCGCTTCACCGTGAGCCCGCCCTCCACGGGCGGCTTGTAGTCCGGCAGCGTCTTCTCCGAGCGCACCGTCACCGCCTGGATGGGGACCAGCACCGCGTCGTTGTGCGTCTCCGAGGAGATGCGCACCTCCGCGCTCATGCCCGGGAGCACGCCGGGGGGCCGCGAGTCCAGCGCCACGGTGACGGGGAACGTCGTCACCTCCGCCTCCGTGCCCGGGTTCTTGATGAGGGCCTTCTGGGCGATCTCCACCACCGAGCCCTGGAAGGTGTCGCCCTCCAGCGCGTCCACGGCGACCTCGGCGGGCTGGCCGGGCTTGAGGTGCACCACCTCGTGCTCGCCCACCTCGATCCTCACCTCCATGGCGCTCAGCGCGGCGATGGTCATCACCACGTCCTCGGAGAAGTCCGAGCCACGCACGCGCTCACCCACCTCGCGAGACAGCTCGATGACGTTGCCGTCGATGGGCGAGGTGAGGGTGGTGTTGGCCAGGTTGCTGGCCGCCTCGTCGTAGACGGCGGAGGCCTGCGCGTAGCGCTGCCGGGCCGCGGCCACGCGCGCCTCGGCGGTGTCCCTGGCGGCCTTGATCTGCTCCAGCTCCGCGGCGGACGCCAGCCCCTTGGCCACCAGCCCCTCGACGCGGCCGTACTCGGCGGCGCTGCGCTGGGCCTCCACCTCGGAGACCTGGACCTCCGCCTTCGCGGCGCTCTGCGCGGCGCGCGCCTGGTTCACCGAGGCCTCGAAGCGCCGGCGATCGATCTTCCCCAGCACCTGCCCCTTCGTCACCCGATCGCCATCCTTCACCATCAGCGCCACCAGGTCGCCAGAGAGGTTGGAGGAGATCTTCACGGTGGTGGCCGCCTGCACCTTGCCCGCGCCGGTGATGGTGCGGGTGATGGTGCCCTTGCGGGCCTTGGACACCTGGACCTCGACCGTCGGCGGAGGCCGATCCTTCAGCCCGCCCGCCGTGATGGCCGCTGCCCCCAGGAACAGCACGCCAGCGATGACTGCCTTCCACCACTTCATTTCGTCTCTCCCGGGCTCAGGGTGCCCATGGCCCGCATCAACGAATAGCGGGCAATCTCCACGTCCACTCGGTTCTCCAGGTAGGTGAGCTCCGCGCGAGTGAGGTTGAGCTGCGCGTCACGCACCTCGAGCGTCGAGCCCGCGCCCGCCTTGAAGCGCTCCTCGGCGAGGGCCAGGCTCTGGAGCGCGGCCTGACGGTTCTCGGCCGCCAGCCGCGTCGCGTCGATGTTGGCCGCCAGCGCCTCGATGGAGACGCGCACCGCGCCATCCAGCTCGCGCTCGACCTGGGCCAGGTTCAGCTCCGCGGTCCGCTGCGAGGCCGCCGCCCGGGCCACCTGGGCCGGGGTGGCGAAGCCGTCGAAGATGTCCCACTGCAGCCCCACCCCGCCGGCCACCGCTGTCTGGCTGCGCGGCGCCGTGAGGACGGTGCCCTCGAACTCCTGGCGGGTGGAGGAGCCCTGGCGGGTAAAGGAGCCCTGGGCCAGCAGCCGCGGGAGGTAGGCTGAGAAGGCGACGTCCCGGGCCAGCTCCGCGGCGCGCACCTGCGCCTGGAGCGCGCGAACGAGGGGGCGGCGATCGCGCGCCTCGGCGAGCGCGGCATCCAGGGAGGGCACGGGCTCGGGCTCCAGGGTGAGGATGCCGGGATCCTGGGCCAGCAGCGGCGTGGTGCCAGGCTGGGCCAGCCAGATGGCCAGCTGGGACTGGTCCTGCACGAGCTGCCCGCGGCGCTGCAGCAGGGTGATGCGATCGTTGCCCAGGTTCACCAGGGCGGACAGCTCCTCGCCTCGGCCCACGCGACCGGCCTGGAAGAGCGCCCGGGCGCGCTCGAGCTGCTCCTCGCTGCGCCGCACGGTGGCCGCCAGCACCTGGATGGTGGCCTGGGAGCGGTAGAGCGCGTAGAAGCGGTTGACGGCCTCCAGCTCGGCGGCATCCGCCTGGTCCACGGCCTGGCCGCGCAGCGCCTCCGCCGTCGCGCCACTCTGCTCGAGCTGCTTCCAGCGCGCCCGGTCATAGATGACCTGCGTCAGGGTGGCCGAGAGATCGTAGCTCCGGGTCGTCGACGCGGGGATCTCTCCAGGCACCTGCACGAGCTGGCCCGTGTCGGGATCCTGCACGGGGGTGAGGATGCGCGAGGTGCCCGTGTAGGAGCCTCCCGCGTTGGCGGAGAGGCTCAGCCGCGGCAGCAGGGCCGACCGGGCGATGCGGATGTCCTGCTCGCCGCGCGTCACATCGAGCAGGGCCAGCAGGGACTGGGTGTTCTTCCGGCCCTGGGCGCGCACCTCGGCCAGGGTGATGGGGACGGTGCCCAGGGCGGGCATCACCTGCGGGGCGGGCTGGGCGCTGGCGGCCGGAGTGGCCGGAGTGGCCGGAGTGGCCGGGGCGTCCTGCGGAGCCTGGGGAGCGGCGGCGAGCAGCGCGGCGAGCATCAGGGGCTTCATCGGCCACCTCGCGCGCCCGGACCACCAGAGCCACCGGGCCCACCGCCCATGGCGGGCAGGCCGATGGCGAAGACGCCCACGAACATGACGTAGAGCACCACGGCCAGCAGCAGGGCCCGGCTCTTGCGCATCCCCGTGGCGGAGGAGAACCCCAGCCCGAGCAGGCCCACGCTCCAGAGGTTGAAGAAGTCCACCGCGCCCAGCACCTTCTGGAGCTTGGGGGACAGCCCGCCGAGCGCCGCCAGGCTGGAGGGCACCAGCGTGGCCACGCGCTCCAGGCTCATCGAGTACTGCGCCGCGGCGCAGGCAGCGAAGATGAGGTGGTACAGGGCGATGGGCAGCATGGCGATGGCGGCCACCGTCATCAGGCGCCCGAAGGCCGTGGGCGTGCCGAACAGCCACGCGACGAACCAGAGCACGGCGGCCAGCAGCAGCACCTGCAGCGGCATGGCGAACACGCCCTTGGCGATGCCTCCCACCAGGGCCTTGCGCGCGGAGGTCTGGATCTCGTCGGCGAGCTCGCTCTCGGAGTACCGGCCGATCTCCCCGCTCATCTCCAGGCGCTGGATGGTGGCCGGAGCCGCGTCCCAGCGCAGGGCGAAGGCGGTACCGGCCAGGGACACGGAGAAGCAAAGGAGGAGCAGCGGCCACACCCAGCGGCGGGCCTCGATGGCAGCCCCCATCCCGTCGAATGGATCGACAAGGACGCGGGCCGGTTGGGCAAGAGAGGTCATAAGGTCGTGAGGTTCGGGCACTTTACGTCGGTTGCCGCCACTTGATTGCCTGCACCATGTGGGTTGGGCAGCCGAACAGGCGAGCGACCTGCCACATTCCACGAATTCAGCGGGGTTACCCCTACCTTGTAGCGGCCTGTAGCAGAAATTTTGCGACCGGGATCGAGTGGGTGTATTTGCTCGACTGCCCGCTTGCCGGAGCGCCAATGGTCGATAGCACGGATCTCGCGCAGGTACTCCTCGAGGCTAAGGACATTGCCCAGAGCGTTTCTCAGAAGCTCAGCTCCGCCCATGTGTTGTTGGCGCTCTTCACGGTGGACAACCCCGCCCAGGTGCTCCTCAAGGAAAAGGGCATCGACGAGGATCTGCTGCTCGAGCGGATGACGGAGTCGCCCGCCGAGGAGGAGCACCTCGTGCGCGAGCTGTGCCAGCGCGCCCGGGTCATCGCCCAGCAGTGCGACTCGCGGGAGGCGGACTGCCTGCACCTGCTCATCGCCTTCGCGCGGGTGCGCTGCGCGGCGAACGATCTGCTGACGCAGGCGGGGGTGGACCTCATTGGACTGAGGACCACGGCGCTCTCGTACTTCACGAGCGGCCGGATGCCCCGGAAGCTCCAGGCTGGGCGGGTGGGACAGGCGCCGCAGGCGCTCGGGGCGCGCTATCCGCTGGGCCGGCCCCTGGGCGCCCCGCCGTCTCCCCTGCCCCAGGCCGCCGTGGCGCTGAGCATGCCTCGGCCGGCGACGCCGAGCCGCTCTTCCCTGCCCGCGATCTCTCCGCGCGATCTCATCGATGCGGACGAGGGCCATGACGAGGCGCCCCAGGTGGCCGAGCGGCTGCCTCCCGCCCCCGTGGCTCGGGCCATCCCGGTGCCTCCTCCGGCTCCGGCGCCCGTCGCGCCCCCCGCTCCGGCCCCGGTGGCGCCGGCGGTGGCCCGGCAGCCGGTGCCCACGCCCGTGCCGTTCCCGGTGGCCAAGGGGACGGAGTCGCTGGTGCTGGAGCCCAAGGCCTTCCCGCTGCTCACCTCGCTGGGCCGCAACCTGAGCCAGCTGGCCCAGCAGGGAAAGCTGGACCCGGTGGTGGGCCGCGCCAAGGAGATCGAGGAGGTCATCGACATCCTCGGCAAGCGCCGCACGAACAACCCGTGCCTGCTGGGTGAGGCCGGTGTGGGGAAGACGGCGGTGGTGGAGGGTGTGGCGCAGCAGCTGGTGACGCTGCGTGGCACGCTGGCCGCGAAGATCATCGTCGAGCTGGACATGGCCTCGCTGGTGGCGGGCACGCAGCTGCGGGGCTCGTTCTCGGAGAAGCTGAACGCGCTCAAGGACGAGGTGCGCAAGGCGGACGGGCGCGTGGTGGTGTTCATCGACGAGATCCACACGCTGGTGGGCGCGGGCTCCACGGGCGACGGGCCGCAGGACGCGGCCAACGAGCTGAAGACGGCGATGGCGCGGGGCGAGTTCCCGTGCATCGGCGCGACGACGCACGACGAGTTCCGCAAGTTCATCACGCAGGATCCGGCGCTGGAGCGGCGCTTCACGCCGGTGGTGGTGAACGAGCCCTCGGTGCCGGAGACGGTGGAGATCCTCCGGGGCGTGATTGGCCGGTACGAGGAGCACCACGGGCTGAAGTACGCGCCCGAGTCGCTGGAGGCGGCGGCGTCGCTGGCGTCCCGGTACGTGACGGACCGGTTCATGCCGGACAAGGCCATCTCGGTGGCGGACCTGGCGGGCTCGCGGTGCCGCCGCGAGGGCAAGAACTCCGTGGAGCCGGCGGACGTGGCGCGGGTGGTGGCGAAGCTGGCGGGCGTGCCCGAGGAGCGGCTGCTGCTGAACGACTCGGCGCGGCTGTTGAGCCTGGAGACGGACCTGTCGCAGCGCGTCATCGGCCACGAGGACGCGATCACCCGGATCGCGCGGGTCATCCGGCGCAACTACGCGGGGTTCGCCTCGCGGCGGCCGATGGGCTCGTTCCTGTTCCTGGGCCCCACGGGCGTGGGCAAGACGGAGATGGCGCGGGCGCTGGCGGAGGTGCTGTTCGGGAACAAGGACGCGCTGGTGCGGCTGGACATGAGCGAGATGTCCGAGCAGCACGGCGTGTCGCGACTCATCGGCTCTCCGGCGGGCTACGTGGGGTTCGGCGAGGGTGGCCAGCTCACGGAGCCGGTGCGGCGTCGGCCCTCGTCGGTGGTGGTGCTGGACGAGATCGAGAAGGCGCACCGCGAGGTGCAGATGCTGCTGCTCCAGGTGCTGGAGGAGGGCCGGCTGACGGACGGCAAGGGCCGGCACATCGACTTCTCGAACACGGTCATCGTGCTGACGACGAACCTGGGCGCGGAGGCGTTCTCGCGCACGGGGCGGGCGCTGGGGTTCGGTGCGGACGCGGGCGTGGGCAGCATGGGAGACGTGGAGATGGCCAGCGCGGCGGCGCGCAAGGCCCTGCCGCCGGAGCTGTGGAACCGCATCGACGAGCGGCTGCCGTTCCGTCCGCTGCGCGAGGTGGAGGTGGCGCGGATCGCCACGCTGCTGCTGGCCGAGAGCAGCAAGCGGCTCGCGACGGAGCGCGGCATCGAGTACGTGGCGGGCGAGGACGTGGTGGGCCACCTGCTGAAGTCGGGCGGGTTCGATCCGCAGCTCGGGGCGCGGCCGATGCGGCAGGTGGTGCAGCGGCTGGTGGAGGCACCGCTGGCGGAGCGCATCCTGCTGGGCGAGTTCGTCGCGGGCGATCGGGTGCGGGTGGCGGTGCGAGGCGCGCAGCTGGCCTTCCACCTCGTGACGGCCTGAGGCTTCGAGCCCGGGCCGGGGTGAAGACTCATGGCGGCGCGACGCCCGAGGATCCTGGTGGTCGGTGGAGGCCGCCTCGGCGGAGCGCTGGCCCTCTCCCTCTCGGCGCGTCGCTGGCCTGTCAGCGTCCTCAGCCGTGACGATGAGGGCCGCGCTCGCGTGCGGGCCCTGGGGCTGAAGCCGGCCACTCCCAGGGATCTGACGCAGGCGCGAGTGGCCTTGCTCTGCGTCCCCGAGAAGGTCGTGCCCACCGTGGCGCGGGAGATGGCACGGACGCTCGGCCGGGGCATGGCGCTGGTGCACTGCGCGGGCGCCCTCTCCCTGAAGGCGCTGGGGGCTCCACGAGGGCGGCCACTTGGCTCCTTCCACCCGCTCTGCGCGGTCTCGGACCCGAGGGACTCACTCGCGGGCCATGCGGTGGCCATCAGCACGCGCTCGCGGGCCTTGCAGACGGTGCTGCGCCAGATGGCGAAGGACCTGGACCTCCAGGTGCTGGAGGTCCCCGAGCGCCACCGGGCGGCGTACCACGCGGGCGCGGTGCTGAGCGCGGGCGGCGCGGTGGCGCTCATGTCGGCGGCGGTGGAGGCGCTGGGCCATGCCGGCATTCCGGAGGAGGCGGCGCTCTCGGCGCTGCTGCCGCTGATGCGCTCGGCGGTGCGGGGTATGGAGGCACGAGGGCTGGCGCGCGGGCTCACGGGCCCTGTCGTCCGAGGAGACTCGGGCGTGGTGGCGGCCCACCTGGCGGCGCTGCCTCCCGAGGTCGCCGAGGTGTACCGCCTCCTCGCCCAACGCTCGCTGCGGCTGGTGGGTCCCCGGCTGCCGCCCGAAGCGCTCGCCGATCTGACAAAGCTCCTGTTTGAGCGGTGAACCCGGAGGCCATCGCGGCTAGGGTCTGGGTTCAGCCCGCATGAAGCTCACGAAGCTCAAGATCGACAAGTACCGGGGCGTCGCTCCCGGCACCGAGCTGACGTTCAGCCCGGCTCGGAACCTCGTGCTGGGTCGGAACGGCACCGGCAGGACGACGCTGCTGGATCTGATCTCGGTTGCCCTCTGCTCGGACTTCTCGGGGCTGGTCCACGAGGAGTTCTCCGTGGAGTACGAGCTTGCCTTTCCGGGCATGACCATCCACGTCCGTGCCCGGAACGTGCAGGGCTCCACCACCCCGGAGCCCCAAAGCTCCTCTCGGGATGGCGCGACGCTGATGCCGCTCCGGACTCCGGAGGTGGTGACGAACCTCGAGCCGCTCATCGAGGCCACCCTACGGCTCGAAGCTCCGGCGTCCGAGCTGGTGGTGCGAGGTGACTCCTCGGGCCTGTACTGCGAGGTAGATGGCAAGAGCGGCTACGCGCGGTCGATGCACTGGTCGGTGCTTGATCGCACGGTGTGGACGCTGATCTTCATGGTGGCCCAGTACATCGACCGGGACGTGAAGGAGCGGCTCAAGGAGCTGCTGCGCCGCACGTTCCTTCTGGCGCCCTCGCGGTTCGACGAGGCGCTGGGGATGTTCGAGCACATCGGCACCATCAAGTACGCCATGGAGATGCAGGGCGACGAGGTGTTCCCCCTGGGCTTGATGGCCCTGCCCACGTGGATGCCGGCGTGGCTCCGGGGGCAGGTGGAGCGCACGACTCCGACGGGCACCCTCGAGGTTCCGCACGATGAGTTCGCGCAGAGCTTCCTGGCGAAGTTCACCTCGCTGGCGGGGTTCCTCTCGGGAAGGTTCCGGGTGGAGGTGCTGGAGAAGCGGACGTACGAGAACGGCGGGCGGGTGGGGTTCGGCCAGTTCGGCTTCCGCTTCAAGCGGTCGGACGGCACGGAGCTGACGCAGGCGCAGCTGGGCCACGGGCAGAAGCGGCTGCTGTCCTTCCTCTACTACCTGGACGTCAACGAGGACTTCGCCATCGCCGACGAGCTGGCCAACGGGCTGCATCCGCGCTGGGTGGAGGCATGCATGCGGGAGATCGGCGCGCGGCAGGCCTTCCTGACGAGCCAGAACCCGCTCCTGTTCGACCACGTCACTTTCGGCTCCGCGGATGAGCTGCGTGCCTCCCTCATCCTCTGTGGAGTCGAGCCTCGCGACGGCCGCGAGAAGCTCCTCTGGACGAAGCCCACGAGCGAGGCAGCCTCGAAGCTCTTCGAGGCGCATCAAGCACGCACACAGCCGCTGGGGACGCTGCTGCAGACCCACGGACTGTGGTGAGTCCGAGGCAAAGGGACCGTCAAGGCTTCCGGAGCGCCGGGCCTCGTCCTCGCACGGCGCTCCAGAGCGCCAGGACGATGACCACCCTCCCCTGCTCGTCATGGACGTAATAGAGGTGGTATCGGGTTCGCGGCATGAGCAACCGCCGGACTCCCGGGACACGCGGGTGGGAATAACGACGCCCGAGATCCGGCAAGGCGGAGAGTAGTTGGAGCGCCGTGGTCAGCTCTTCTTCGAAGAGCGAGGGAGCAGCGGGTCGATTCGTCCGCCACCACAGGGCGGCTTCGCCCACCTGAGACTCGGCTCGGGGCGTGAACTGAACCTGGATCGTCATTTCCCCGTGCGGAGTCTGGCCAGCACGGCTGCGGCCGGAATCAGCTTGCCGGCCTGAGCCTCCTCCCATGACTGGGAGAGCGACTCATGAAGCTCCAGCCGCTCCTCCGCGGACAGGTCGTCGCCAACGTCGGCTGCGACCAGCTCGAGCGTGGTCCCTTCTGGGAGCTCGGTCGGCACGTCGAGGACCAGACGACCGTTGCGGACATGAGCCTTGAGAGTGTCCATGTCCGAAATTCTAGGTCCGGTCCCTCGCAGCGGCAAAGCAGCCTCTGCCCCCATGTGGTCAGGAGGCGGCGGGCTTCGGTCGGGCCACATACAGGCAGCACACGCCGAAGGTCAGCGGCTGCATGCGCAGCACCTCCAGGCCCGACTCGCGCATGATGTCAGCGAACGCCTCCGGCTTCGGGAAGGCCGCGATGGACTGCTGCAGGTAGCGGTACTCCCGAGCCCCCGAGAGCAGGCTGCCCACCCAGGGCACCACGGTGCGGATCTGGAACCGCGCCAGCGGCCCCAGGATGCCACCGCTCGGCTCGGACAGCTCCAGGATGGCAATCCGGCCATCCGGCCGCGTCACCCGAGCCATCTCCCGCAGCGCGCGCGCTCGGTCCGGGACATTGCGGATGCCGAAGGCAATGCACACCCCGTCGAAGCTGTGGTCCGGGAACGGAAGCACCTGGGCATCCCCGACCTGGAGCTCACACTGTCCGGCGAGCCCGGCCTCGGCCACCTTCCGCCGGCCGATCTCCAGCATCCCCACGGAGGGATCCACTCCCACCACGGTCGTCTTCGGGTGGCGCCGCAGCACCTTGAGGGCCAGGTCCGCCGTCCCCGTGGCCAGGTCCAGCACGCGAGCCCCCGGCTTGAGCTCGAGCGCATCCACCGTCTTGTTGCGCCAGCGCTGGTCCACGCCGAACGACATCAGCCGGTTCAACAGATCGTAGCGCTGGGCGATCTTGTCGAACATGGCGCCCGAGCCCGCCTGCACCACGGCGGATCCAGGCTGCGGCGAGACTGCGGACGACTGAGACTCCGTGCTCATGGCTTCCTTCCGGCTCAACGACGGCTCCGGCCTATACCACTGTTGTCCGCTCACTTCCGAGTGGAGGAGCCGGCGCCGGTGAACTCCGGCATCAGGTACTCGTCCACGGACGGAGCCTTCTCCAGGAGCCCCAGCTCCACGAGCTGCTGCCCCAGGGTCTCCCAGCGCTCACGGCTCATGACGCCAAGGCCCTTGGCCCGCGTCTCGTCCGTCTCGATGAGCGGCTTCTGCACCTCGGCGATCGCGGCGAAGGTCTCCGCATCCATGGTGGTGTTGAGCTTCGCCATGATGTCATTGGCCGGCTTGGGGTTGTCCAGGTACGCCCGCCACCCCTCGCGCAGGGCCTGGACGAAGGCGCGCACTCGCTCGGGCGACTTCTGGAGCAGCTCCCGCCGCGTCACCACCACGGTCATGTAGGGGTTGAAGCCCTCGTCGGCGACCTTGAAGACGACCGGCTCGGCGCCCTGCTTCTTCGCGGCCAGGGGCTCGGAGGTGAGGAAGCACTGCTGCCCGAACTCCTTGTCCGCCACGAAGCGGGCCACGCCGCCGTCGTAGGGGACGATCTTCACCTTGTCGAAGCCGTACTTCTTCTTCAGGAAGGCCGCGAAGGGCGCGCCGGGCTCGAGCGCCAGCGTGCCTCCGGAGAACACCTGCCCCATCGAGGTGAAGCCTCGCGAGGCGTGGACCATGATGGCTCGCGGAGAGACCTGGTACACGGCGAACAGCGGCACCAGGTCGGCCCCTCGGGCGCGAGACACCAGCAGCTGGTCCGCGCTCGTGATGCCGAACTCCACCTGACCCGTGGCCGCCATCTGGGTGACGGGTGCGCCAGCGCCGCCGCCCAGCACCTCCACCTCCAGTCCGTGGCGGGAGAAGGCGCCGCTCTCGCGCGCGGCGTAGAAGCCACCGAACTCAGGCTCGGGCACCCAGTCCAGCGCCAGCTTCATCCGAGCGGGCGCGGGCGTCGCCGCCGCGGTCGCACTGGCACCCTCCCCGGCCGGCGCGGGTGGAGTCTTGTCCCGGCTGCAGCCCAGAGCCAGCACCGCCAGACACGACAGCGCACCCACCCAAGACGCCTTCATCATGAATCTTCCCTCCACAGGTGAAATCTCATGAGGCCGAGGGGTGCCAGCGCCGGAGCAGGCGCGTCCCCGCCAGGCTCACCGTCCCGAACAGGACGATACCCAGTCCCGCGGCGCACAGCACCGCCGCGAACATCAGATCGGTGCGCAGCTGCCGGTAGGCCGCGAGCACGAGGATGCCCAGTCCCGCCGTCCCCTCGGAGAAGCCAGCGACGAACTCGCCGACGATGGCGCCGATGACGGCCAGCCCCGAGGCGATGCGCAGCCCGGTGAAGATGTTGGGGAGCGCGCCAGGGAGCTCGAGCTTGAGCAGCGTGGCGAGCCGGCGCGCGCCGTACAGGCGGAACATGTCGCGAAGGGCCGGATCCAGCGAGCGCACGCCACTGAGCGTGTTCGCGATGACGGGGAACACGGAGACGATGAAGGCGGAGGCGGCCACGGCTCGCTGCCCGGGTCCAAACCACAGCACGAGCAGCGGCGCGATGGCGACGATGGGGACCGTCTGAAGGAAGAGCGTGTACGGATAGAGAGCGCGCTCGAGCAGTCGCGAGGACGCGAGCACCACCGCGACGAGGACGCCCACCAGGGCGCTGAGGCCAAAGCCGATGAGCGCGGCCTCGGCGGTGACCCAGGCACTGGCAGCCAGCTCCCGAGCGTCGTGAACCGCGGTGGTGAGCACCGCCGAGGGAGGAGGCAGCAGGAAGGCCTGCACCCCCAGGAGCCGCACGAGCCCCTCCCACAGAGCCAGCAGCGCCACGAGCGCGACGAGCGGAGGAAGAACGGAGCGAAGCAAGGTGCCGCGCATCAGGCGCCCCCCCGCTCCAGGGCCTCGGAGAGCACGTGCACCTCGCGAGCAAAGGTGGGCTCCAGACGCAGGGCCGCGGCGCGCTGGCGTGGCAGCTCCAGCACGTGGTCCAGCAGCACCCGTGCGGGGCGTGGAGAGAACACGATGGCCCGCTCGGCGAGCCAGGCGGCTTCGGAGAGCGAGTGGGTGACGAAGAGCACGGTCATCCCCAGCTCGTGCCACAGCGCCCGAAGCTGCTCATCCAGCCGGCCGCGGGTGAGCTCGTCCAGAGCGCCGAACGGCTCATCCATCAGCAGCAGCCGAGGCCGTGTCACCAGCGCCCGTGCCAGGGACACGCGCATGCGCATGCCGCCAGAGAGCTCGGCCGGGAAGCGCGCGGTGAACTCGCCCAGGCCCACCTGAGCGAGCACCTCGCGAGCGGCGGCGTGGCGCTCGGCTCGGCGCATGCCGGACAGCTCCAGGGGCAGCGCGGCGTTGTCGAGGACGGAGCGCCAGGGAAGCAGGTGTGCATCCTGGAAGACGTAGGCGATGGGGGCGCGAGAGGCGTGAACCTGCTCGGCGCCTGGAGCCAGCACCACCCGGCCGCGGGTGGCGGAGTCCAGTCCGGCGATGATGCGCAGCAAGGTGGACTTACCGCAGCCCGAGGGCCCGACGAGCGCGACGAAGGAGCCGGGAGCGATCTCGAGGTTCACGCCATCGAGGGCCTCGACCCCCCCTGTGAAGGTCCGGTGGACCTGCTCCACTCGTACACCGATCCCGCTGCCGGGAGAGGAGGCGGCAGTCACGGGAGGCACCGGCTCGGAGGCGGGGGAAGCCATCTCGACCTGCTTCTATCCTCGCCAGGAACGGATGGCCAACGTTCCTGAGTGTCCGGCAGCCAGAGAGCCCAGAGGCAGCTGAGGAGGGATGGCTTCCGGAGACCGTGTGCCATGGGCGAGCGGGACGGCCGGTGCGGGAGGACCCGTCAGCTGACGGGGGGACCCGCACCGAGCCGAGGGGCCCGCGACCTGGAGTCCCCCGGCCGTGGGCCCTGCCCGGATCCGCGTAACGAAGATCCGAGCCTACGTGGTGAGGATGATGCGGCCACCCTGCAGGGCGCGGCGAACCAGGGCCAGGGCCTGCTCGGAGGCGGCCTCGGCCTCGGTGAGGCGGCGCAGACACAGGGGCCCCTGAGTGGCCGTGACGGCGCGCTTCAAGTCCGTGAGCAGCATCAGCGCGGCCTGGAGCATCTCCTTGCCCTGGGACGACTCGTCCGTCTTGGACTTGCCGGCCTTCTCCGCCACGTACTGCGTGAAGCGCTTGACGACATCCTCGGTCTTGCTCGGGTCGAACTGCTCGAGCAGCCCCTTGAGCCGCGCGGGGTTGATCTGGATCAACCGCAGCGCGCCGACCTTCTGGAAGGCCGGGTGCGGCAGGCCGATGTCCGTCATCTCGAACGCGCCCAGCAGACCCTCCTCGGGGGCCTTGTGGGCGTGCGGCACCACGTCCACGAAGAGCGCCAGCGGCTCGGCGCCCTGGTTGAAGGCCTCGACCTCATCCTCGTCCAGCGGCGGGAACTGCTGCGGCACGCCGATGAAGAGCAGCGGCAGGACGATCTCGGCCCAGAACTCCTCGGGAGCGCAGCCGGTGCCACCCACGGTGGCCACCATGTGCGCCATCAGCTCCACCAGCCGCGGCGCGCGCTCCACCTGGTCCGCCAGGGACTTGCTCGCATCCAGCCGCTGCAGCGACGAGACGATCTGCCCCTCGAACTGCTCCCGAGCCTCCTTGGGCAGCGGGGGCTGCGTGCGCCCCAGCGCGTCCTTCACGTCGCGCGCCAGCGAGTCCGGCTTCGACTCGAAGGTGGTCTTCGCCTTGGCGGGATCCAGCACCACGAACTGGAGGAAGCCCGGATCGAACAGGCGCTGATAGTCCGCGGGCCCCAGCCTGGGCGGGCTGCCCAGCGAGCCGGCCGGATTGGCCCCGAAGCGCACCTGCCCCAGCGAGCGGCGGATGTCCGCGCCCAGATCCTCCAGCTTCGCCAGCTTGCCCTGGCTCAGCGAGTCCATCACCGCGCCAAACGGCGACAGCATGATGATGGCCTCCGGGAAGCCCAGCGTGGCCCCCTCGGGAGAGTCCCGGTTGGGGAACCAGAAGGCCCGGTGCTCGGCGATCATCCGCCCGGCGAAGGCCCCGGCCAGTCCCAGCGCCAGCGCCTGGTGCTCCGGACGGTTCGGCTGGAACTGCCCGCCAACCAGCTTGATGACGCCCTTCTCCACCTCCGCCCAGGGGGCCTTCAGCAGATCGACGGGCTTGCCCTCGGCTTTCTCGAGCGCCGCCGAGAGCTGCGCCTGGGCCTGGTGGACGTGCTGCGGAACGGGATGATCCTGGGGAACAGGAGGTTGAGCCATGTCACATCCTGAAGAGTGAAGAGAGCGTGGGCGCCCCTTATCGTGAAAAACGTGGCCTTGGCTACGACTTGTGCCCCTAGGATGGCGACATGCTCACGCTCCGTCGCTGGCCCGGGGGCTCTCCCCTCCTCGCCTGCCTGCTCCTGCTTGCCTCGGGGTGCGCTTTCGTCTCACCCCGGTTTTCCCAGGAGGTCCAGACGTCCTTCGCCCGGGACGAGATGCGCAAGCTCACCACCCGCTCCATGGAGCTGTACTACCCGGAGCAGCTCAAGCCCGCCGCCCTGCGCATCGCCGCCCGGGTGGAGGCCTGCGTGGACCGGCTGAGGGATCTGTCCTGGAGCAAACGGCCCAGGGATCGCATGCTCGTCTACATGACGAGCGCGGGCTTCAACAACGCGTACGTCCAGCCGGACCTGGCGAGCACCCCGCAGCAGATGGTGATGCCGTCGCACATGAGCCTGGAGCTCTTCCACCTGATGAACCTGGGTGAGACGGAGCTGGGCGACGTGGGCTGTCACGAGGCCGTCCACTACGTGCAGATGCAGCAGGAAGAGGGGCTCTGGTACGGCATCAACTTCACCACCGGGGGCATCCTCCAGCCCAACATCTTCACCGAGTCCTGGTTCCTGGAGGGGCTGGCCACCTACTACGAGGGCCAGTTCGACAAGAGCACCGGGCGCCCGCACAGCCCCGTCTGGCGCGGCTGGTTCGAGTCCCTGGTGCAGGAGCGCGGCGGGGACCTGAACCCCGGCCACATGTCGTCCGACCACCGGCAGGCGGACCCGTTCGGCGGCAACTACCTCACGGGCAGCCACTTCGTCGCGTGGCTGGTGCGCAAGCATGGCGAGAAGAGGCTCTGGCAGCTCATCCACGAGCAGGGCCAGTCCTGGGCTCCTCCCTTCGGCGTGACGCTGCGCTTCCGGCGCGTGTACGGCAAGACGATCGGGGGCCTGTTCGACGACTTCACCGCGGAGCTGAAGCAGGAGCTGCGCCCGCGAGAGCGCCCGGCCTCCCAGTCCGTGGTGGTGCCGGAAGTGGGGTACTTCGCGAGGCTGGCGGCCTCTGCCAGGGACGGCGCCACGGCGATCGTCCACGTCGGGCGCGAGCAGCCGCCGCGCCTCACGGTGCACGAGCGGGATGGCTCCGAGCGCTTCTCCCGAAGGCTCACGCTGATGCTGCCCGGCCGCGAGTGGATCCTCAGCAACCCGTCCGTGATGAGCGGCATGTCCTTCACGCCGGATGGTGCCCTGCTCTACCTGGTGGCCGCCGACCTGGACAGCCAGGGCGCCTACATCTCGCGACTGTGGCGGGTGGATGCGCGCACCGGCGAGGTGCTGCGCACCTGGGAGATCCGGGACGGCCTGGGCGGTGGCGTCACGCCGGACGGCGCGGGGTACGTCTTCGTGGACATCCAGGGCGGGGACACCGCGAACCTCGTCCGCCTGAACCTGGAGACAGGCCAGCAGGAGCCACTCACCCGCTTCGAGGGCCACGTCTCGCTCGGAGCGCTGGCCGTCTCTCCGGACGGGCAGCGCGTGGCGTTCGTCATGAAGGGACGCAGCGGCTGGGATCTGGCGCTGCGGGGACAGGACGGCAGCGTGCGCTGGCTCACGTGGGACGGGCGCTTCAACTACTCGCCCAGGTGGCTGGATGACGATCAGATCCTCTTCCTGCGCGAGCACGACGCGCGGCTCCAGGTGCACGTCCTGCGGCTCTCCACGGGAGAACTCCGGCGCATCACCGATGCGCCGCACCTGGTGATGGACGCGCAGCCCACGGGAGACGGCCATGTGGTGTTCCTCAACCGCGCGGGCGTGAACTTCTCGATCGATCGAGCCCCCATCGTGCCGCTGCCGGACGATCCTCCCCAGACGGCCGCGGCCTCGACGCCAGCACCGGCCGCGCCTGAAGCCGCGCCTCCGCCCGCGCCCTCCGCCACGCCAACGGCTCCGGAGGCTCCGCCGCCAGCGGAGTCCGTCCCAGGCACGCCGCCCGCTCCGGATGCCTTCGCCGAGTTCCCCGGCGCTCCCCCCTCCTCCCCTCCTCCGCCTGAAACGCCCGCGCCGGAGGCTCCGACTCCGGGTGCCCTCGCGTCCGACGCCCCCACCGCCGCGTTCCCCGCGCTCACCACCGTGCCCCTGGCGGATGCGCCGCTGGCCAGCATTCCCTCCGCCCCCGAGGTGGAGGTCATCTCCGACAAGCCGTACTCAACGCTCGAGAGATTCTTCTACCCGGAGCTGCGCATCCCGCTCGTGCTCGCCTACCGGGACGAGGACACCGATGACCTCCGGGTGACGGGACTGGTCTCCCTGGCGGGACAGGATCGGCTCGGCTTCCACGCCTGGGCGATCAACGCCTCCTACGACTCCAATACGAAGTACCCGAGCATCTCCGTGAACTACGGCAACGCGTTGCCTGCTCCGTGGTACGTGCTGACCTCGTTCGGCTACGCGAGGGATGAGGACCAGGAGGACATCCAGGCCACGATCTCGGCGTCTCGGACCTTCTGGACCACGCCGGTCGCCTTCGGAGTGCTCGGCCTGCGGCGCCAGTACTACAACGCGGACGATGGCTCCCCCCGAGAGCTCACGTCGCTCGTCGGACCGCGGATCTCCACGTCCTACTTCGCCGGCGAGAGCAGCACGTATGGCGGGACGCAGCGGGGGCTCGGCTTCTCGCTGACGGCGGGCGCCTTCCCCAAGGCGTTCGGCACCGACACCCTGCTGGGAGACGTGCGAGCCGAGGTGGAGACCTACCTCGGAGGCCTCCCCATCCTGGGCAGGGACAACCTGCGCCTCTCGGTGGCGGGCCGCTTCCTGCCCGGCGCTCCCGAGGGCCTGCTCGAGGTCGGCGGCATCGCCTCGGGCACCCCGTTCTACCAGTCCGAGGAGAGCCGCGGCCTGGGCCTCTCCCGGCAGTTCCAGCCGGGCACCACCTTCTCCGAGTACCTGCGCGGCTACGAGGACTACACCTTCCGCGCCCGTCACGCCGTCATCGGCAACGCGCTCTACCGCTACCGCTTCATCATCGACTACGGCTGGGCGTCCACGCTGTACCTGCTGCCCTCGGTGTTCGTGAACCAGCTCGAGGTGGAGGGCTTCGGCTCCTGGGCGCGCACGGACTTCAAGGAGAACCACCGCGCGGCGGGCGGCGCCGTCCGCCTCCAGCTCACCTTCGGGCAGCTCGTCCCGGTGGGGCTCTACTACCAGGTCGCCCACCGCTTCGACGCGTGCCCGGATCCGATCGATCTCGTCGACCAGTGCGCGGACCCGCTCCACATGGTGGGCGTGTCCTTCTGACGAGGCTCACAGGCCGTAGAGGCCGGCCTGGTGCGCGTAGTCGAGCACACGGGACGGCACCAGCTCCGCCGGGCGCTGCCCTCGGGACAGCATCTCGCGGATCTGCGTGGAGGACACCTCCGCCAGCGGCGGCCCCAGCGTCCCCGGCGCCGGGTAGCCGGCCCGGTACAGCACCAGCACCCGCACCATCTGCTCGATCCGATCGAAGCTCTTCCAGTTCGGCAGATCCTTCAGGATGTCCGAGCCGATGATGAGCGAGAAGCTCACCTCCGGATGGCGCTCCCTCAGGTACGTCAGCGTCTCCACGGTGTACCCGGAGCCGCCGCGCTGAGCGACCTCCTCCTCCACCCGGCTCGTCCGCAGCCAGCCGGAGACCTCCTGGCACAGCACCTCGCACATCCGCACGCGGTGCTCGAAGGGCGCCAGCGCCTTGCCGAACGGGTGCTGGTAGGCGGGCATCAGCCACACCGCGTCCACGTCCTGCGTGGCGTGCACGTACTGGGCGGCCAGCAGATGGCCCACATGGGGCGGATTGAACGAACCTCCCAGCAGCGCGACCCGCAAGGCCACCTCACTTCACCGACAGCTTCGTCCCACGCCCCAGCTGCAGCTCCCGCGGCTCGAGCACCACCTTCCCATCCAGCCGGAAGGCCGTGAAGCGCAGGTTGCGATCCGCCTTCTCGATGAGCCCGCACGTCTGCTCGGCCGCTCCGGCCAGCCGCCCCGGCGTCAGGAAGTAGCGCGGGCCGATCTGCACCACGTTCGGCTCGGACTCCTTGCCGTGGATGAAGACCGTGGCGTTGAGCAGATCATCCCGCGTCAGATCGTTCTTGTCGTAGACGAGGCAGCACAGCGCATCGCCCACCATGTCCAGCATCTTCCGGGGGATGTTCGGGTCCATGTACTGGAGACAGTCCCGCTCGGGCACCCGGGAGAAGCGCTCCAGCACCAGGCGGCGATCCTCCTCCGCGGAGAAGTCCCCCGGGGCCTCGCCGAACGCGGGCGGCCGAGGCAGGGCGTCCTTGGAGGACAGCCACTGCGTCACGTCCGCCAGGAAGTCCATGTCCGAGTACTCGCGCCCGCCGCGGGCCTTCTCCCGGCGCTCCAGGATCCACGCATCCAGGTCCGTGTAGCGCCCGCCGGCGAAGAGGAAGCGGCGGGCACCCTTCTCCCGCAACAGCTCGTAGGCCGCGTCGAAGGCGGCCAGATCGCCATGGCTGTCGGAGATAACGCCAATCACAGGGGGGCCTGCACTCAAGCGTACAGCAGGTAGGGCCTCCTTTGCTTCTCGAAGGCGTCCGTCTGGGCGGAGAAGCCCTCCACGAGCCTCTCCAGGGGCCACCCCTCTTCCATACCCCGGCGTACCTGATCCGTGCCGCACAGCAGATCGAAGGCCGGCACGTCCTCGACGAACTCGTAGGCGTCCGCGCGCCAGGCGAACTTTCCTCCCGAGACATCCCGGACAGCCTGGAAGATGGCGATCCCCGTGCGCAGCGGCAGGAAGGTGCGTCGATCCGTCACGTGGATGAAGGCGCCGTTGCAGGACTCGCCCTTGAACTTGTCGAAGGTGGGCGTAAAGCCCACGGGGCGGAAGGCGACGCCCGGCAGGCGCTCCTTCTCCAGCCGCGCCACCAGGGCCTCGGAGTCCAGCCACGGGGCGCCGAACTGCTCGAAGGGGCGGCAGGTGCCGCGGCCCTCGGAGACGTTGGTCCCCTCGCCCAGGCACATGCCGGGATAGACGAGCGCGGTGTCCGGCGTGGGCATGTTGGGCGAGGGCGAGATGAAGGGCAGCCCGGTGTCGGGCCAGTACATCTCCCGGCGCCAGCCCTCGCAGGGCACCACCGTCAGCTCGCACCCGAGGCCGAACTCGGCATTGAAGAGCCGGGCCAGCTCCCCCGCCGTCATGCCGTGGCGGTTGGGCAGCGGGTACAGGCCCACGAAGGAGCGGTAGCGCTCGCCCACCAGGTTTCCCTCCAGGGCGGTGCCGCCCAGCGGGTTGGGCCGATCCAGCACGAAGAAGGGCACCTTCGCCTGGGCCGCCACCTTCATGGCCAGCGCCATGGTGTACACGTAGGTGTAGTAGCGGGCGCCCACGTCCTGGATGTCGAAGACGAGCGCATCCAGCCCCGCGAGCCACTCCTTCTTGGGAGACAGCGACTCGAAGGTAGAGCCGTAGAGGCTGTGCACGGGCACGCCGGTGCGTCTGTCACGGGCCTCGCCCACGGCCACCATGTACTGGGCCTCGCCGCGAATGCCGTGCTCCGGCCCGAAGAGCGCCGCCAGCGTCACCCCCGGCGTCTGCGCCAGCAGATCCGCCAGGTGACGGAAGCGCGAGTCCACGCTCGTGGGATTGACGATGGCGCCCACGCGCTTGCCCTCGAGCGCGGAGAAGCCCTGCTCCACCCACACATCCAGTCCCGTCTTCACCTTCATCCCGGTAGCCCTCCGCGCCTGGGGCCATGCCCCCGCGCCTCAGTCATTGCCCAGGCGCTTGAGCGCCTCCTGCGCCGCGCGCCGCGAGTTGCAGCCGCCGAGCCCCGTGCCGAGGAAGCCCTTGGAGCCACCCTCCTCCGGCCCGTCCTCCTCGGCCAGATCCTCCAGCTCGCCTCGGGCGCTCTTCAGCTTCAGGGCCACGATGGCCCCCACCGCCGCCGTGCGCACACCGCACTCCTTGTGCCCCAGCAGATCGATGATGCGGTCCTCGGCGTTGGAGCTGCCTTGCTTCACGGCCGCCGCGTAGTGCTCCACGGCCTCGCGCATGTCGCCTCGGGCCTCGCCCAGCTGCGCGAGCAGGTACTCCATCCGCTCGGGGCGCCGGGCCTCCTCCGCCTGGATGATCTTCCGAGCCTTCTCCGCGAGCTCAGCCCGCTTCCCAGGGGGGGCGTCCTCCACGGCGGCGATGGCGCGCTCCGAGGAGCTGGGGCCGAGCATCACCACCGCCACGCCCATCACCACCGCCAGGGCTCCAACTCCCAGCGCCAGACGCGGCCCGCTCAGCCCGGGAGGCAGCTTCGAGCGCAGTCCCGGCGGCAGACGCTCGGGGAGGCCCTGGAGGAACCGCGAAGCGCCAGCCCACCCGCGCCCCACCAGCCCCTTGGCCTGCACCCCCACCACCGCGGCGCGCTGGCCGACCGCGGAGAGCGCGTTGCCGGCGGAGCCCGGCTGCTCACCCAGCCGCGCCAGGGCCATGTTGGCGAAGGGCGGCCCATCGTGGGTGACACCGGCCGGCGCGGGCAGCGGCGTCACCGGCGCCTCCATGCGGTAGGGCCCCTTCGGGACGCGGAAGACACGGATCTTCCCGGGGATGCCCTTGAGCTCGAACGCGCCCACCTCCTGCGAGGGCACCTCCGCCTTGTTCATGGAGAGGTACACGGCCTCGGTGAAGAAGACCTCGCCGGCGTCGGTGATGCCCTCCACGCGGGCGGCGATGTTCACCGGCTCGCCGAAGACGTCATTGGACTCGACGCGCACCTCGCCCACGTTGATGGCCACGCGCACGTGGAGCTGCTCGCTCTCGGGAGCCGAGCGGTTGTACTGCCAGAGCCGATCCTGGATCGCCACGCCGCTGAGGACCGCCTGGGTGGGCGACTCGAAGGTGACGAGGAACGCGTCGCCGATGGACTTCAGGATCTTCCCACCGAAGGCGGTGAACAGCGGCGCCAGCAAGTCGTGGTGCACCCGCAGCAGGCGCTGGTTCTCCTCATGAGTCTGCCGGCTGGTGCGCTCGGTGAACCCTTGGATGTCGGTGAAGACGATGGCGAGGTTGGCGGTCTTCAAGGCCCGCGCAGTGTATGCGTCGGCGCTCGCAGCGCAATCGAACAGGGCCCGCTCCGTCCGTTCGCCTACCGACGAGACGGCTTGAGCGTTCGCAGGCGGCGCTTGGGCGCGGGCTCCTCGAGCTCCTTGCGCAGCTTCTGGGCGAGCTTCTCCCTGCCCATCCGCTCGTACAGCTCGGCGAGCCGCCGGACCACCAGCGGGCTGTCCGGCTGGTACTCGCGCGCCGCGAGCAATTCGCGCTCGGCATCCGCGGCCCGTCCCTGGGGCTCCAGCACCTGGGCGAGCAGCAGGCGTACCTGCACCCACTCGGGCCGGGCCTTGGCGAGGAAGCGGTAGTGGTACTCCGCCTTGAGCCAGTCGCCCCGGGCCATCCAGAGGCCGGCCACGCGAAAGCGCGCCTCCTCATAAGAGGGGCGATAGAGGAGCGCCGTCTCGTAGGCCTGGGCAGCGAGCAGGGGTTGTCCCCTTTCCTCGCACAGCAACCCACGTAGGTAGTAGGCGCGAGGGTTCGTGGGAGCCAGAGCGGAGGCCACATCCAGCTGGGCCTCGGTGCGCTCCAGCTCTCCGCCGAGCTTCAGCATGAGCCGAGCGGCCTCCAGGCGGGGCAGTTCCCAGGCGGGCCAGGTGTTGATGACGGACTCCACCTCCGCGAGTGCTCCCGCGGTGTCCCCCGCCTCTTCCCGGGCGAGGGCCTGCGTCAGGGCGGTGTCCGCGGGGGCGTCGAGAGCGCCCGCCAAAGCGCCCGCAAGCATGAGCCACACCATGGGCGGCTGATAACAGAGGGCACTGGCCCCCTCAATGTTCCCTTGACGGCCCCCAGGGCCAGGCATGAAACCATGTCCGTGCAGATAGCCCAACGAACCCTCGAGGATCTCGGCTTCGCGGAGGTGCTCCGCGCACTGGCCCAACGTTGCCGGACGGCGCCTGGCAAGGAGCGCGCGCTGGCCCGCCCCTTCCTGGACACCGAGGACCAGGTCACCGACGCGCTCTCCCTGGTGGCCGAGGCCCGACTGCTGGCCCAGGAGCAGTTCTCGCTCCCACTCGGCGGCGTGAGTGACTTGAGGGACGCGGTGAACCGGGCCTCCAAGGGAGGCATGCTGGAGCCGCGGGATCTCATTGCCTCCGCGCAGCTCCTCTATGCGTTTGCCCGCACCCGCGAGGCCCTGGAGGAGCGAGAGGAGACAGTGCCCATGCTGGCGACGCTCGGACGCCGGCTCCCGATGCTGGAGGTGCTCGCATCTCGCATCGATCGCAGCTTCGAGCCCGACGGCACCATCTCCGACCGGGCGAGTCCGGAACTGAAGGAGGCGCGGGACCGGGCCAACGGGCTGCACCGTCGCATCAAGACGCGGCTGGACGAGCTGCTCCACGACGAGGGCTTCCTGCCGAAGCTGCGTGAGAACTACTACACGCTGCGCAACGGCCGGTACGTGGTGCCGGTGGTGTCCAACTTCCGGGGCGAGGTGCCGGGCATCGTCCACAACGCCAGCCAGACGGGGCAGACGCTCTTCATCGAGCCGCAGGCGATGGTGAGCATGGGCAACGATCTGGCGATTGCCCAGTCGATGGTGGCCGAGGAGGAGCGGCGCATCCTGCAGGAGCTGTCCAACCAGCTCGGCAAGGAGTCGGACCGGGTGCTGGAGGGGCTGGCGGCGGTGGCGGAGCTGGACGAGGCGGAGGCGGCGGCGATGCTGGCGGCGGATCTGGACGCCCACTCCCCCACGTTCACCGGCGTGGACGAGCTGACGCTGTACCAGCTGCGCCACCCGCTGCTGGTGCTCAAGGGCGGGCAGGTGGTGTCCAACGACGTGGTGCTCACGGGCGAGGCGCGGGCGCTGGTGGTGTCCGGCCCGAACGCGGGCGGCAAGACGGTGACGCTGACGGCGGTGGGGCTGTGCTCGCTGATGCTGCGCTGCGGCCTGCCCATCCCGGTGGAGAACGGCTCGAGGATGCCGCTCTACCGCTCGGTGAACTCGACGGTGGGCGATGCGCAGGACCTGTCCCAGGGCCTGTCCACGTTCAGCGCGCACGTGGTGAGTCTGCGAGACATCGGGGCGCAGGTGAGCAAGGGCTCGTTGGTGCTCATCGACGAGATCGCCGCGGACACGGATCCGCGCGAGGGCGCGGCGATCGCGATCGCGGTGCTGGAGGAGTTGCTGGACAAGGGAGCGGTGGTGCTGGTGACCACGCACCTGGAGGAGCTCAAGGCCCTGGCCCACATGGACAAACGCTTCCTGAACGCGCGAGTGGGCTTCGATCCGAAGAAGATGGCGCCCACGTACCGGCTGCAGCTGGGCGCGGCGGGAGCCTCGTCGGCCATCGACGTGGCGGCGCGGATGGGGCTGCCGGAGCGCATCTGCCAGCGCGCGAGGGACCTGTCGCTGAACGCGGGAGGCCCGCTGGCCAAGGCGCTTGCGGCGGCCGAGGAGGAGCGGCGGCGGCTGACGGAGGAGCTGGAGAAGGCGAAGGCGGCGGCCGAGGCGGCGGAGAAGCTGCGCAAGGAGCTGGAGGCGCAGAAGCAGACGTTCGAGCGGGAGCGCAAGGAGAAGATGATGCGCTTCAACGAGGACGTGGCGGCGGCCAGCGAGCACGCGGCGGCGGAGGTCCGCTCCCTGCTCCAGACGTTGCGAGCGCAGACCAACGAGAAGGCGGCGCAGGAGGCGCGAGCGGCGCTGCAGCAGCGAGCCGAGGAGGCGGCGAAGCGGGCCAAGGAGGCGCGGGCGGAGCTCTATCAGGTGCAGGCACCGCAGCCGCCGACGTTGAAGGTGGGCGCGTGGGTGCGACACTCGGGGCTCGACAAGGACGTGGAGATCCTCGAGCTGCACGACGGAGAGGCGCTGGTGGCGGCCGGGTTGCTGAAGATGCGAGTGCCGGTGTCGGAGCTGTCGGGCTCGCGGACGGCGAAGCCGCAGCAGAAGTTCCCGGAGCGCAACAAGCAGGAAGCGCACCTGAAGAAGGCGGCGGCGGCGGCGCCAGCGGAGGTGCAGGCGACGAACTTCCGCTGCGACGTGCGCGGCATGCGAGCCGACGAGGCGCTGACGGAGGTGGAGCAGTTCCTCGACCAGGGCATGCGCAGCGGCGAGGAGGCGGCACTGATCATCCACGGCCACGGCACGGGGGCGCTCAAGCAAGCCATCCGCGACTACCTGGCCAACTCGCCCTACATCCGCATGTTCCGGCCGGGCGAGAGCCACGAGGGCGGCGACGGCGTCACGGTGGTGGCGCTGCGCGCGTAGACCTCCGAGGGCACGGGTTCAAGTCCCGTGCTCCTCACCATTGAAAGCCTGGCAATCCTCAGGAGTTGCTGGGCTTGAAGTTGCCCCGGTCGAATCGGGGTAACACCAGCTCAGCCCTGGTCGTCGTCGTAGAAGACCATGCGGAGCTGCACTTCGTCCTCGGGTGCGGAGACGGTCCTGGCGGCGAGACGTCGCTCCCAGTCGAGCGCGGCCTCGAGCGCATCGCGGTTCTCCGGCTCGCCGCCGAGCTCCGAGAGCTTGCCGAGCGCCTCCTCCCCGCTTCGCACGAGCTCGAAGAGCTGGACGCCGACGGCATCGTTGCCGGAGTCGCCATACTCGACCTCCACTCCGAAAATGCGAGGACGGGCGAGCTCCGCCGCGAGCCGGGCAACGAGCATGGAGTCCGCGGACAGCCAGCAGCTCGTGCCGAGCTGGTATATGCGCGCGATGGAACACCCGCGTCGATGCTCAGTGAGCTCCTGATGCCCCTGCGCCTCGAAGACCCCTCGCAGGGCCTCGAGGCACGAGCGCTCGTCGGGCCACGGCCCCACGATGGCGGTCCGCTCCTCCCAGGACTGGTTTTCGTCGCGCATGGGCAGAAGGTAGTCCTGGGCCGGGCGACCACCAAGGACTCGCGTTCCTGGCAGGAGGCAAGGTCTCTTCGACGGCTGAAGGAGGTCTTTCACTCTTGGCCCCGACGACCCATGGGGTAGGCTTCCGGTCCCCGTGGCCAGTGCTGCTCCACCCTCGCTCTCCCCTGCCCTCCTGCCTCCCGGTACCGAGGTGGGCCCCTGGCGCCTGGTGGCCTGGGCCGGCCAGGGTGTCCATGGCGCCGTCTACCGCGCCGTTCCTGCGCACTCCCAGCATGCTCCCGCCGTCGCGCTCAAGCTGGCGCTGCACCCCGAAGATCCTCGGTTCGCTCGCGAGGCCCAGCTGCTCTCCCGCCTGCGCCATCCGAGTGTTCCTCGCCTGTGGGATTCCGGCACCTGGCAGTCGCCCGATGGCACGCTCTACCCCTGGCTCGCCATGGACTGGGTGGACGGCGTGTCCCTGTACGAGTGGGCGGAGCAGCCTGCCACCTCCTCCCGTGCATGCTTCCGCGTGTTGGCCCAGTTGGCCCGGGCGCTCCAGGCCCTTCACGCCCTGGGCGCCGTGCACCGAGACCTGAAGGGGGAGAACGTCCGGGTGCGCCACTCCGACGGCCGCGCCATGCTCACGGACTTCGGCCTGGGCACCTTCCCGGGCGCGGAGCGACTCACCCCTCCCGCCACCTGCCTGGGCACGCCGCTCTACCGCTCCCCGGAAGCGGGCCTCTTCGATATCCACTCCCGGCGCCACCGCTCGCTTCACTATGTTCCCACCCCCGCCGATGATCTCTATGCGCTGGGAATGGTGGCTTGCCGGCTGCTGACCGGGGAGTACCCTGAATGGGTGGACCCCACCCAGGATGAGAACGGCACCTGGAAGGTGCGCAAGGTGCGCAAGCCGGCCTCGCTTCGGGGGGTAGAGCCTTCAGTGCGTGCCTGCATTGTGCGCCTGCTCGCGGTGCGGCCCGAGCAGCGCGGCACGGCAGCGCAGTTCGCCGAGGCCCTGGAGCGAGCCGCTCACCCGCACTTCGAGCCGGCCAGGCCTTCAGTGCCTGGGCGTCCGGGGCGGTGGCCATGGCTCGCGCCGGCGGTGGGCCTGGCGTTGGGCGTGTGGGGAGGATGGCTCGCTTCCGAGCAGACCGAGGGGACCCACTCGCGTGCCCAAGCGAGGACCGAGGCAGCGCCGCGGGACGCGGGCACGGCGGGGCTTGGAGAGGCCGCCTGCACTGCCGCCACAGTGCAGGCTCCGGAGGCTTCGTTGCACGAGCCTCTCGCGGAGAACCCCCTCCCCGAGCCTCAACCGAAGCAGCTGCGCCCGGATGGGCGAGGGCGTTGTCCTCACAGGCGCCAGGTGGCTCTCAACGGCGCGTGCTGGATTCCCTTCGATCCGGAAGCGTGCGAGGCCGCTGTCGCCAACGGGTACTTGTTCAAGGGAAAGTGCTACGTGCCAGCCCTGTCCCCGGATCGCCCCTCCACGTCCCACCCCACGCGCCCACCTTGAGCCTGAGGGCCGTCTTTCCCAACCGCACCCGTCATGGCCGGCGGCCTTCGCCGGGCTCGCCGCACGGCTCCGCGCCGCCCTCGGCAAGGTGGCGCTCTCGATCGAGCACGTCGGCGCCACCGCCGTTCCCGGCCTGCCGGCGAAGTCGATCTCGGAGGCTCCCATATGGCCAGGCTGGTACTCCTGCTGCTGATTTGCTCCGTCCTAACGGGCTGCGCGTCGATGACACCCCTGCCCGCTCGGCGGACGAACCTCACGCCCGTACTGACGCATCAGCGCAGCAATGAGAGGCAGCAGCAGCACCACGGACGGAGCGCCCGTCAGACCGTGGCGCAGGCGAACTCCGGGCGCGCAGCGGGAGAGATTGAGAGCGCGGTCTCAAGTGATACCTCGGCGCCCGAGCAGCAGAACGTCCCCATGACACGTCGCGCCGTACGTACTGCCCTGGGCGAGGTGCAGTCCTCCACGAATGCCCTGGCCAGTGCGCTCTCGAGGCTCGCGACTCGTCCACCGGGTGTGAGCAATCGAAGCTTGAGCGGCGTCAACGGCGCCTTCACCCGCCACCTCGACTATGGCTTCTACCAATTGCCATGGCTTCGCGGCGCTCTGGCGAGCGTCACCACGCTGACGGATGTGAGCTCACAAGTGGCTGACGCCGACATGGAGCTGGCCCTGCTACGCATGAGCGGCCCCCGGCTTCAGGCGGCCATGTCCGGTACCCTGCTGCTCGCCGCGTGGGTGGACTTTCTCAATCTCGCCGATGTCGTGCTCCGAGAGTGCCCCGCCTACAGCGTCGAGAAGCTCGTCCGGGAGATGCACCGTGTGCACGCCATGAGCTTCGTTTCCGGGAGACGGTGATGAATAAGGGGAGTGCCTGGCAGGGCAACTGGGTAGTCCGCCTGTATGAACGGGTTCGAGAGCGCGGCTACTCCTCTGTCACGGCTTTCGCAGATGCACGCCCTACTGCCTCGCTGGTCGAGCTGGCCGAGGAGCTCGGCGACGACGTCGCCGGAGTGCAGGTATTCAAGGGTCTGGTTGAAGAGGCAGAACGGAATCGTCAGCTCACCCGCCTGGTTCGTGGACAGCTCGTGCGCGAGCTGTCGGAGAGTCTCCCGAATGGCTGGCCAGCCATGATGGACGACGCCAATCGCTTCAAGGTCGCCAAGGCACTTGGCGCGTGGTCCGCGTATACCCCCGAGACCCATGAGGAGCGAGTCAGGTTGGCTGGCGATGCGCTCCTCGCCACGCCACCGCCACCCGGCTGGCGCCCTCTTGGCCCCGACGACGAGCTGCTCCGCACGCTCCTGCCCGACGAGGAAGCCTGACAAGCTCAGGGGATGGGCAGCCTCACCGCCTGCGCATCCGTTCCGCCATAGAGATACCCCCGGGTGCGGCCGGTCGCGGTGACCTCGAACGCCACCGTGGCCGTGGTGTCGCCCGGCCGCACGGGGACTATCCACGCGGTCCCGATGTAATCCGTCGCCCGCTCCACCCGCTGCCAGGGGCGCATGGAGCAGGCGAAGGGAGCACAGCCATCCCCAGCCGGCCGCTCGCACCGGTCGCTCGCCGGACCCACGCACCGCTCACCCGGCTGGGCCAGCGTGCCCGGCAGGACGAGCGGAGAGAGCGTGAACGACATATCGCTCTTCAGCCGCGCCAGCCGCAGCCCCCGCGGCTCGGTGTTCTGCTCGTTGACGGCCAGCAGCAGGTCCCCGTCCGGCAGGCGCTGCATGTCCGCCACGCCGGCAACCTCCACCGCGGAGCTGTACGTCCACGTGTCGCCCACTCCCGGCAGGGAGGCGGGCAGCGTCCCCAGGCGCGTCACGCCCGTGCTCGCGCGGTGCTCTTCCACGTGCTCACCGCTGCCGTCACGCATGACCCAGAGCAGCCCGTCCGAAGTCGCGGTGCAGGCGATGAGGCGGGCCGACGGGTTGGACAGCACCGTCTGCATCGCTCCGAAGCTCAGCGCCCCGCCAGAGCCCACGGTCACCGGCACGAAGTGGAGCGTGGCCCCTGCTCCCGGCAGGCGGCAGTTGCCCAGGTAGACCCCCTGGGGCGCGACGTGCACACCGCTGACCATCAATGGCTGGCGGAAGATCGGCGAGAAGGCGACCTGCGTGGACGACGCCACCGTCGCCGTGCTCGGCCCCACCTCCACGTCGAACAGGGTGGAGCGGTTGTCCAGCAGGTTGGACAGCACCGCCACCAGCCGACCAGCCACCAGCCCCGCTCCAGCTACCTGGACGTTCGAGCCGAAGGGCAGGCCCAGCTCGCCCAGCTTGACGCTGCTCCAGGTCTCCGGCGCGCTCGTCGGCAAGCGATGGCGATGGATGTCCGCCACGTAGACCGATGACCCCTGCATGGTCACCTGCACCACTCCGTCGTTCGTCTCCACCACGTGCAGCCCGCTGCCCCCCTTCCCCGCTCCACCCACCGAGCGAACGGGCTGAGCATGACCAGGCGGAAAGCCATCCCGCCGCCATGTCCCCACCACCGCGAGCAGTGTGTCCAACTGCAGGGGCGTGGGGATGCCCGCCTGGGTGCCGTAGGCCCAGCGATCGACGGGCACCAGCACCTGGTCTCCCGTCCGAACCGGCCGCGAGTGGTAGTAGCGCAGCGCCCCCGGCGTGGGCCCGTCGGTGACGAGGATCTCCGGGGCCACGGCCAGCACCTCGAGCTCGGTGGTGATGTCGCCGACCCCGGACCGGGGGGAGTGCAGCACCACGGGGTGGACTCCCGGGGTGATGCCCGCGGGCAGGAACAGGGAGACACGCTCATCGCTCCAGCGGGTGATCGTCGCGGGCCGTCCCCCCACCGTGGCGCGGAAGCCGATCGAGGCCAGATGGTCCACCCCCGTTCCACCGTCGCCCAGGCCCGCACCGAGCAGCTCGCACAGCTCGTTGGCTCCCACCCGGCAGCCATGGGCCATCCGCGGCACCGCCATCACCGAGCGGATCTCGAGCGCAGTCCCATCCCGTGACAGAATCACGGGGTTCTCACCGCCCACGATGGGAGCGAGCACCAGGGCCGTTTCGCCGCGCGCGACGATCCTCGCGAACTGCGCGGAGAGGCTCGAGAGGTTGTGCCCCACTATCCGGAAGGTGCCATCGATGGGCATCGAAGCGGGCACCTCCCACCGGTCGATGCGCATCGGCAACCGCACCGCGATGCGGTTCGAGTAACGGCCGTCAGCCGTCACCACGCGCAGCAGCCCATCCACGCTCTTCTCACCGGGCCGGAAGCACACGCGCGTGGCGCTCCACGACTCCACCTGGGCCGTCACGGCTCCTACCTTGACGGTCCCCGGGGTGTCGCCCAGATCTCTTCCCGTCGCGCACGCCGAGGCAGTCACGTCGAGGACTCCCTGCGGAGGCTCGTCCAGGCAAGGATGGCCGCTCATGCAGTCGCGAGCGTCACGCTTCCCATAGACGGCCTTCTCCATCGAGGTGGGCTCGCCGGCGCCCCGGACCTTGACCACGCCGAGCTCCGGCCGGAAGGCGTACACGTCACCGTCATAGACGAACAGCGCCTCCTTGCCGCCCACCTCCCGGATCACGAGATCGCTCGGGGTGGCGAAGCCGCGGGCCACTTCTACGAAGGCATTGGCCTCAGGGGGCAACGCCAGGACACGGCCGTAGTTGTAGTCCAGCAGGTACAGCGTGCCGTCCCCGCCGAACTCGGCATCCGCGGGCAGTGTGCCCGTCACGTCGATGCAGCCAGCGGGCCTGGGGCTCAGGGTGCATGACTCGAGCGAAGGCATGGCCCCCTTCAAGGGATCGAAGCGCAAGGCCCACTGCGACTTCTTGCTCTGGAGCCGGTAGTAGTCCAGCCGGTCAATCAGCGCGCCATGGCGGCCCGACACCACCATCTCGCGGGGATACTTCGGGGGTGGCTCCTCGTTGAACTCCGGCTTGAGCCGGTCGGCGAAGAAGGTCCCCTCCTGGACATGGTAGAGCTTGCGCCCCCGCGCCTCGCGCACCTGGAAGATGTCCGTGGCCTTGATGGGCAAGCGCTGGGACGTCGCGCGCGCCCCGCGCTGCGTGTCGAACTTCACCAGGTTGTCATAGGGAGGCGAGTTGAGGGCCAGCGCCTTGCTGAAGGTGACCCAGACGCCCGTCTCCGTCGCATCGAACGGCGCGAAGGGAATCCCGTCCTCGTGGGCCAGGCCGCTCTCGTAGAGGAAGGGCATGTCCGGCGGCCCCCTGAGCAGTGACTGGTAGCCGGTCGCATACACCTTGCCCGCGGGGGAGAAGGCCATCCGATCCGTGCCCGCGCTGCCCACCTGCAGCCGCTCCACGCGGATGATCCGGCCGGTGTCGAGCGCATCCAGGCTCTCGATGTCCATCGTCTCGAAGCGCGGGGTGACACCAGGACCGGCCTCGCAGATGACCCGGGGCTGCGTGTAGCGCGAGAGCCCCGTGTCCGGGGTGCCCAGGAAACGGAACCGGCCGTCCGCGAGCGCCGAGAAGGAGTTCATGGCGGACATGGCGACGCCCGCGTCCAGGTCGATGATCTTCGGCCGGGTCTGCCCCGGATCCCACCGGTAGATGAGGAAGCGCTGGCCGGGGCTGAGCTGCAGGGGGTAGGCCCAGAGCCGATCCTGCCGGTCCACGTGGAGCTGGAGCATGAGGGGCCCGTCCTTGGCGACCTCCAGCTTCGTCCAGGTCTGCATGTCCTCGGTGACGAGGACCTCGGAGTACTCGGTGGGCGAGATCAACGCCGAGATGGCCAGCTTCCCCCCCCAGAAGGCACCCGTGACGTGGAGGAGCCTGGCCTCCTTGACTCCGGGCAGATCGAGCGGCTGGGGCGTGGCCCCTGGCGTGGAGTAGTACGCCCGGTTGCCATCGTTGGTGATGACGTGCACGGCGCGGTCCGCGGTGGCCGCCAGGGGTACGAAGCCGAGGTTGGCCCGGGATTCCGGCTGGAGAAGGTTGGCGGGAGCGATGCGCTGCCAGTTGCGGCCCGCATCGCGCGTGGCGTAGAGGAACCCTCCCCCGCGGGCCACCCAGCGCCGTGCATCCCCCTTGTACACCAGGTCGCTCCTGGCACCGTCCGCCAGGGTGAGGGTGAGCTTGTCGGCGACGGTCCTCAAGGGCCGCCCATCGAGCACCAGCTCCATCGAGTATTCGGGGATGGACGTGCCATCCGACAGGCCACGGACCCCAGCGATGGAGCCCGCCAGGTAGAAGTCATCGCTCAGCATGAGGACGGGGGGCTGGAAGATCCCGCCGACAGGCCTCGAGCCCTCGCCCGAGGTATCCACGACGTCCTCGTGCACGAGCTTTTCGAAGGTGCGCCCCCCATCGCGCGTGAGGAGCGCGGCGACCTTGCTCGAGCTCGGCCCGTTGGTCGGCTGGAAGTGCATCAGGAACGTGTCGGGGTCCTCTCCCAGCGGGAACAGCGAGGAGATCGCCGCCGAGCTGAAGCAGTGCGCCGCCAGCGGCTCGCGCTCGAACTCGATGGGCTGAGGCCCCGCCGGCTCCTTCTCGGTGCAGGAGACCCCAACCGCGCCAATCACTACGAGCAGGGTGCGCGCGCACCTCTTCCAGACGTCCAAGCGTCCTCCCTTACGGCCCACCCTTGAATGGGGGTGCTCCATCCTAGGGCCTTCTCTCCTGCTTCGGGGAGCGTCAGCCGAAGGTCGCCTCGGCGAGCACCTTCGTGTCCGCGTAGACGACGTGACGCACGATCTTGCCGTCCCGCACCTCCCAATAGTCAGCGGACGGCGTGTTGAACGGGCGTCCTGTCCTGCGCCCTCGGCCGATCTGCAACGCGACGACCCACACCCGGCCTTCTCCAGCATCCATGAACTGCTGTGGCACCGGGCGGAAGTCCTCCCACAGATCCGCCATGTCGCCCATGGCACGCTGCAGCTCGGGGAGGCCTTTGGCCCCACGGTAGGGGTACCCAGCGGGCACCTGCCACTCGATGTCCGGGTGAATGAGAGACAAAGCTGTCTCGAAGTCTCCTCTCCCGGAGGCCTCGTACAGGGAGCGGACAACGTCAACGGGACTGGCCATCTTGGCGACCTCCTCAGGGGACAGGGAGGACCCTATAGGTGTGGGGACCGGGAGCGAGCAAGAGGGTCATCCCAGAAGCGCATGGAGAGCGCGTCCGGTGGGTCGACGGCGAGCCCCTCACTTGTCATCCTCCGTCGGTCTGGTGATGCTTCGCGCTCCCGCTGGCAACCTCGGTACGGTGGCGTGCTGGGCAGCACCTTCTTCTTCGTGGCCAATATCAGTGTCGCGGGCACTCCCATGGGCATGAGCTGGGCCGGGCTCTGGCTGCTCTGGGCGGTGGCCCGCCACCTCCGTGCCTCGAGGAAAAGCGCGTAGCTGTAACCTGTTCGTGGCCAGGGGCGTATCCAGGGTGCGCTGCTGAAAAGTGCCCTCTGTGATCGGAGCCGTTCCCGTGATCGACTCTCTCCTCCGCCGACTCGCTCCCACCGTCCCCACGACCACCACGCTGCCCCCGCGGACGACTTCGACCTCGCCCGCGGTGACCACGCCCGCGCCGACCCCCTACTTCCAGGATGGCTTCGACCTCCCAAAGCCTCCCTCCGTGAACCTCGGCGCCAGTGCGAGCGCGTCCCCGATCGATCTTCCACCGCTCATCGAGCGCTTCCTGCCTCCCGTGGGTCCGAAGCTGCCGCATCTGGAAGACGGGTGGACGCCGCAGGGCCAGGGCTATGACGCCAGGAGAGGAGAGGTGCTCACGACCTATTACGACGACACCGGCGTGCTGCTCTCGAGCCAGAACAAGAACGACGGGAGCGAGAAGCTTCAGGTTCGCCTGGGAGGGCTCGGCGAGATTCCGCCCCCCTCGCATGGCGGAGGCGTCTCGACGGACGGCGACTACGTCTACGTCTCGGACACGGATCGCCTCTACGTCTACAGCCGCGAGGCGCTCGAACAGGCCGAGCGCGAGGGGACCGCCGTCCCTCCGTTCCAGGTGATCGACGTGCCCGCCGACACGACCGACCCCAACTCGGACACCGGGCTGGTCTCGAGCGGCAGCTACATGACCGTGAAGGACGGCTACGCCTACGTCGGCGGATACAGCAAGGACGGCGACGGCAAGGCGGGCGCTGTCTGGCGGTACGAGATCGACCCGAAGACGGGCGCGCTCGTCCAGAACGAGGACTCGCCGCAGGGGCCCATCCGCGCGCCAGATCGGGCTCAGGGCATCACGGTCGTGGACGGCGCGCTGCTGTTCACCACCGGCGACCACAAGCTGGTGTACCAGCCGTTCGACACGGCGAACTTCGAGGCCGACATCGATGACCGGCACGACATCAGCAACGGGTTGATCGACCCGTATGCACAGGGGCTGAACATCATCGATGGTGAGCTCTGGGTGACGTACGAGAGCGGTTCGGACAAGTACAAGGACGACGTCGAGACTCCCCGAGAACACATCCAGCGCATCCCCTTGGATCGGCTGGACCTCGAAGCGGCGGGTCTGACACCGGAAGACTTGCAGGGCTGAGCGACTCTCGATACCGAGGCGCTCGTCACCTCTACGACTCGTCGTGGACGTACTTCCAGTGCTCCCCCTCCACCCGGGAGCGCCAGACCGACTTGACCGACGGCACGTCCACCAGCACGTACCCATGCTGCTGGAGCTGGAACGACTGGTAGATGTCCGAGCCCCAGTGGGCGTACTCGCCGTCCGGATACGGAAAGCGTGCCAGCACGGACGTCCTCGCGGCGAAGACACCGCCCTGCACATGCACCTGCTCCAGCCAGTCCGCAAACCCCATCGGGGAGGGAGGACCGCTCGGATAGAAGGAGCCAGTGAGGGCCACCGACTCGCTCGGATCGCTCACCAGGGGCTCGAGCAGATCCCAGATCCACGTCGGATCATGCATCCGGCCATGATTGGCGCAGACGTAGAGCAGGAACGGGCGCGACGCCTCCCTCACGGCCTGGTTCATCGCGGGGCCGTAGTAGAGGTTGCGCCCCTTGTTCCAGCGGTACTTCGCCGGGAAGAGCCCGTTGTTCCGAACCGCGCGCGCCAGCCGGGTCAGCTGGCGCTCGCTGTTGTCGATCACCACGAGCTCGGCATCGAGGAGTCGCCAGGACAGCGCCAGGGACGGCAGCAGATCCCGCCGCAGGCGCGTGAGGGCTCGCTCCTCGTCGTTGTGCGGGATCATCACCACCGTGACGCCGAGTCTCGTGCCTCCGGCCATCCCCCGCTCCCGGTCACGGCTCGCGGTAGATGAGCAGGCCGCGCGTCATGTCCACCACGTACACATATCCATCACCCGGCACCCGGATGCCGATGGCGCCCACGAGGCCGCCATCCTTGCGACCTGGATCTGAGTCGCGGAAGGTATTCGCGTAGGCGATCTCCCTGGGCCGCGTGGGGTTGGAGACGTCAAACACACGCAGGCCCTCGGCGTACCAGGCCACGTACAGCCGCTTGCCCACCAGCACCATGTTGTGGATGGAGGTCTGCGGCCGCATCCTGTGCTCGCCGATCTTCACGATGCGCGCCGGGTCGGTGACGTCCAGCACGCGCAGATGGGCGTTGGTGTTCTCGCCGCCCTCGAAGGCGATGGTACGGCCCGCGAACGTGCCCACCGCGTTGGCGTGCGTGGAGTTGTAGATGTGCGTGTCATACGTGTACGAGCCCAGCGGCTGGGGATTCGCCGCGTCCGTCACGTCCACCACGTAGTACCCCTGCCCCATCTGGTTGATGTAGAGCCGGCTCTGGTACGCGAACGAGTCGTGCGGATAGCCGTAGCCGTTCTCGTCCACGGGCACCGTGTAGCGATTGAGCAGCACCGGATCCAACGGGTTGCTCACATCGAAGATGAGCACCTGGTTGACGCCCGCGGCCTGGGCGTACATCCGATTCCCGTCGACGTAGATCGTGTGGACGCTGAAGCTGTCCCCCGGAACACCTCGCACCAGCTGCGGATCCGCGGGGTGGGTGATGTCGTAGACGAGCACGCCGTGCTTGCCGCTGCCCACATAGAGCGCGTCTCCCTTGGCCCAGACCGCATTCCAGCCAGTGTCGCCCTCCACCGTGAGGACCTTGCGCAGCACGGGGTGTGCCTTGTCACTCACGTCGAACACCGCGACCCCGCCCACCGGATTGGCTGGTGCCGGCCCCAGGGTGGAGGCCACCACGTAGGCGTGGTCCTTGGCGACGTACACGTCCAAGGGCGTGCTCAGCCCTTCCACGCGGTGCTCCGAGACAAAGGTGATGCCGGAGGTCTCCGGCTCCGAGAGCCGCTGCAGGCGCACACCCTCGAAGGTGCCCGTCGTCCGGCGAGCCCCACCATTGATGCACGTCTGGTAGCAGCCGACATAGCGCTGCCCACTGTCGGCGGAGCATCCCGCGTAGGCATAGAGCTGCGTGCCGCCATCGGACAGGGTGCGCAGACCGGAGACATAGAAGCTCTCCGTGTCGATCTGCTTCCGCACGAGCGGATAGATGCCCATGCCCTCGTAACCCCCGGTCGTCGAGATCGTGAAGCCCATCGAGCTCAATGAGCCACTCTCGGACCGCGTGTACATCTCATAGATGCCATCGGGCGACAGCTGCGAGAGCGTGCTCCGGCTGCAGGCGGACAGGTCGAAGGACTCGGGGCTGCCACAGGTGACGGGGGCTCCCGCATCCGTCGTCACGAAGCTGGAGCACGGCGCGAACCGGCCGGGATCGATGTAGTCGCCGAGTTCCTCGAGCGGAACGTAGCTGCCGTCCCACTCCTCGCCGGCATCAGGAACTCCCCCGTCCGGTGCGCTCGGCTCGTCGTCGTCGTCACACCCCACCCAGGCACTGCTCAGTATCAGCATGGCGAGGACAAAACGGAACGGTTTCGTCATGGGAGAGAGCCTCTGTCCTGAAGGTGCCGCTCGCGGAACTCCGTCGGAGTCAGGCCGGTGAACTTCGTGAAGCTGTCGATGTTACAGGAACAGTAGCCAGGGGACTGTTGACGATGCTGACCAGGAAGGAAGCGGCGGCAGCATCGCGGTGCGGTCGACCGCTAGACTGAGCTGCCGATTCCGCGTCGCTTTTGCTTGCATTCAAAGCAGTAGACGCCCAAGGACCTGGGCATGGCATGGGACCCTCGCATCCTGAACAACCCACAGAACCGGCCGGACCCGGCGGACGTGCTTCGTGAACTCCGGGACAAATGGAGGCGTGGCTTCGGCCGAAACCTCCTCCTCCTCCTGCTGGCCCTCGTGGCACTCTTCGGCTTCCTCACCAGCTACGCGCAGGTCGAGCCCGATGAGGTCGGCGTCATCCTCCGGCTCGGGCGCTTCATCGACACGGTGGAACCGGGCCCTCACTTCCGGCTCCCCTTCTTCATCGATCAGATCATCAAGGTCCCCGTGCAGCGGCAGCTCAAGGCGGAGTTCGGCTTCCGCACCGAGCGCGTCGGCCCACGGACCACCTACGCGGCGGAGGAAGCGGACGTGAAGCGTGAGTCCCTGATGCTCACCGGGGATCTCAACGTCGCCGTGGTGGAGTGGATCGTCCAGTACAAGATCAAGGATCCGTACAAGTACCTCTTCAAGGTGAAGAACGTGGAGGCCATGCTCCGGGACATCTCCGAGGCCTCCATGCGAGCGGTCGTCGGCGATCACTCGGTCAACGAGGTGCTCACCACCGGCCGCCAGGCCGTGGCGGCCCAGGCCAAGCTCATGCTGCAGGATCTCGCGGACCGCTACGAGACGGGAGTGGACATCCAGCAGGTGGTGCTCCAGGACGTGAACCCGCCGGACCCGGTGAAGCCGTCCTTCAACGAGGTGAACCAGGCCATCCAGGAGAAGGAGCGCGCGCTCAACGAGGCCTATGCCGAGCGCAACCGGGCCATCCCTCGCGCCCGAGGTGAGGCCGAGGAGGCCCTGCGTGCCGCGGAAGGCTATGCCATCGAGCGCGTGAACCGAGCCCGAGGCGAGGCCGAGCGCTTCACCCGCATCTACGACGAGTACAAGAAGGCCCCGGACGTCACCCGCCGCCGCCTGTACCTCGAGGCGGTCAGCCAGGTGCTCCAGGGCGCTGGGCAGAAGGTGGTGATCGACGAGTCCACCAAGGGGCTCACCCCCCTGCTGCGGATGGATGGGCCGAGCACCCCCGAGTATGCCGGCGCCACCGGCAAGAAGGAGGCAAAGCCATGAGCCGCCTTGCCATCATCCTGGGTGGGCTGATCGTCATCGCCGCCGTGCTCGGCCTCTCCAGCACCTACACGCTGAGCGAGCATGAGCAGGCGGTGATCACCCGCTTCGGTGAGCCCAGAGGCCAGCCCATCATCGAGCCAGGGCTCCACTTCAAGATGCCGTTCGCCGACACGGTGAACCGGTTCGACAAGCGCTGGCTGGACTGGCGAGGAGATCCGAACCAGATCCCCACCAAGGACAAGAAGTACATCTGGGTGGACACCTTCGGCCGCTGGCGCATCGTCGATCCGCTGCGCTTCTTCCAGCGCCTGCGGGACGAGCGAAACGCGCAGTCCCGGCTCGATGACATCATCGACGGAGAGACGCGCAACGCCATCGCCTCGTATGCCCTCATCGAAGCGGTGCGCTCCACCAACCGCCCGTTCGAGGACGACGAGTACGTCACCGAGACCGAGCGCGGCGAGACGCTGGAGAAGATCTCCGCGGGGCGGGACAAGCTCACCCGGCAGATTCGCGACCGGGCCGCCGAGGTGGTCAAGGAGTTTGGCGTCGAGCTGGTGGATGTGCAGGTGCGCCGCATCAACTACGTGGATGAGGTCCAGGTGAAGGTGTTCGAGCGGATGATCTCCGAGCGACGCCGCATCGCCGAGCGCTCTCGCTCGGAGGGCATGGGACGCGCCGCCGAGGTCCGCGGCCAGCGGGAGCGCGAGCTCAAGGAGATCCGCTCGGAGTCCTACCGCAAGGCCCAGGAGATCACCGGCAAGGCCGACGCCGAGGCCACGAAGATCTACGCCGAGGCATTCGGGCGGGATCCCGAGTTCTACCAGTTCCTGCGCACACTCGAGGCCTACCCGCAGGCGGTGGACCACAACACCTCGCTCTTCCTGGGGGCGGACTCCGAGTTCTACAAGTACCTGAAGAGCTCGCGGAAGTAGGCCCGTCCCGCCCGGCCTCCGGGCGGTGACAATCCTGACATGAGGCTGTCACTGGCCATGCCTAGATCTCCCGCGTGTCACCTACCCACCTTGGAGAACCTGCCATGACCCAGACGACCGAGACCCTCACCAAGCAAGCGCCGACCCCGACCGTGAGCCCCGTGAAGACCTACACGGGTGGCTGTCACTGCGGCGCCGTGCGCTTCGAGGCCCAGCTGGACCTCAGCCAGCCCGTCAGCCGCTGCAACTGCACCATCTGCACCAAGCTGGGTGGCACGACCACCCTCGTGAAGCCGAGCGCCTTCCGGCTGCTGTCGGGCGAGGAGAGCCTCAGCCAGTACCGGCTCAAGGGGAGCCCGAACTACCGCGCCTTCTGCAAGCACTGCGGCGCCCAGTGCTACGGGGCGGGCAACGTCGCGGAGCTCGGCGGCGACTTCTGCTCGGTCAACGTCAACTGCCTGGACAACGTGGACCCCAACGAGCTGCCCTGCGTGTACTGGGACGGCCGCCATGACAACTGGGCCGCGGGGCCGCGCAACGCGCCCTGGCCCATCCGAGCCTGAACACGACACAGCCCCTCCTTCGCGCCAGGCGAGGGAGGGGCCGAGGTGGGGTGAGGCCTACCGGTCGATCAGACGTTGCCGGTGGTGCCCTTGAGGAGCGCCTGAGCGTCGAACACGGGCA